>NZ_JBHWGA010000012.1:0-214786 GCF_042733315.1 Streptomyces sp. NPDC059718 | reverse complement strand
TTAAGGCTCCCAGTAGACGACTGGGTTGATAGGCCGGATGTGGAAGCCCAGTAATGGGTGGAGCTGACCGGTACTAATAAGCCGAGGGCTTGTCCATAGGTTGCTCGCGTCCACTGTGTAGTTCTGAAACAACGAACCGTTGGTTCGATGGTTTCATAGTGTTTCGGTGGTTATAGCGTTAGGGAAACGCCCGGTTACATTTCGAACCCGGAAGCTAAGCCTTTCAGCGCCGATGGTACTGCAGGGGGGACCCTGTGGGAGAGTAGGACGCCGCCGAACAATTATTAGCCTCAGCCCCTGAGTTTCGACTCGGGGGCTGAGGCTTTTCTGCGTTGTCCCCCCAAAAGCAGAGAAGGCAGGAGACAGGAGAGAGCAGCCGTCCCCTCCTGTCTCCTGCAGAGCCCCTCGTCTTCGTCTCCTACAGTCGGCCGGCGGCCTTGAGGGCGAGGTAGGTGTCCGCCAGCGCCGGGGCGATGTCGGAGGGCGGGGCGTCGAGGACGGTGATGTTGTGCCGGGAAAGGCGCTGGGCGACGCGGCGGCGTTCAGCGCGTGCCTGCTCGGCGGCCGCGGCCGCGTACACGGCGTCGACGCTGTGACGGCCCTGCGCCATCTCTTCGATGCGGGGGTCCGCCACGGAGGCGATGAGGACCTCGTGGCGGTGGGTGAGCTGGGGGAGGACGGGCAGCAGGCCCTCTTCCATCGGCGCGGCGTCGAGCCCGGTGAGGAACACGACGAGTGAGCGCTGGGTGGCCCGTTGGAGGACCGTGGCGACCAGACCGCGGGCGTCGGACTCGACGAGTTCGGCCTCGAGCGGTGCCATGGCGTCGACCAGGGCGGGGAGCATGTCCCGGGCGGCACGGCCCTGGACGGAGGCGCGTACGCGGCGGTCGTAGGCCAGCAGGTCGACGCGGTCGCCGGCACGGCCCGCGAGGACGGCGAGCAGCAGGGCGGCGTCCATGGCGGCGTCGAGTCGGGGGGCGTCGCCGACGCGGCCGGCGGCTGTACGGCCGGTGTCGAGGACGATGAGGATGTGGCGGTCGCGTTCGGGGCGCCAGGTGCGGACGGCGACGGTGGCCCGGCGTGCGGTGGCCCGCCAGTCGATGGAGCGGGTGTCGTCGCCGGGGATGTATTCGCGGAGAGAGTCGAACTCGGTGCCCTGGCCCCGGATGAGCACGGACGTGCGTCCGTCGAGCTCTCGGAGGCGGGCCAGGCGCGACGGCAGGTGTTTGCGGCTGTGGAAGGGCGGGAGGACCCGGACCGTCCAGGGGACGCGGTGGGAACCCTGCCGGGCGGCCAGGCCGAGGGGCCCGTGGGAGCGGACGGTGACGCGTTCGGCGTGCCGGTCACCGCGGCGGGTGGGGTGCAGGGTGGTGGTGACGCGGCGGCGTTCGGCGGACGGGATGGTCAGCCGGTGACGTGACGCGGCCACCTCGGTACCCGGGTACCAGCTGCTGGGCGGCCAGGCGTCGCGGAGGTGGGCGCGCAGCGGGCGCCGGCTGGGGTTGGTCACGGTGAGCACGACCTCCGCCGTTTCACCGAGTCGAACGGATGTCTCACCGGATCGGGTGAAATGGAGCTTTCGTACTGGCGCGGCGAGCGCAAGGTCGCACAGAATTCCGAACAGAAGGATGCCTTCGACGAGCAGGATGCCGTTCCAGCCGGGGAGCAGCAGACCGACGGCGAGGGCGCCGAGGGCGGCCAGCAGGGCGGTACGTCCGGTGAGTGCCATGGTCGGTCACCGCCCGTCTCAGCGCGGTACGGGGACGCGGGCGAGGACCGAGGTGATGACCGAGTCGGGTGTGGTGCCCTCCATCTCGGCTTCGGGCCGCAATTGGATGCGGTGCCGGAGCGTGGGGAGGGCGAGGGCCTTGACGTCGTCGGGGATGACGTAGTCGCGGCCGGTGAGCCAGGCCCAGGCGCGGGCGGTGGCGAGCAGGGCGGTGGCTCCCCGGGGGGAGACACCGAGGGTCAGAGAGGGGGATTCACGGGTGGCTCGGCAGATATCGACGATGTAGGCCGTGATGTCGGCGGAGACCGAGGTCTTGGCGACGGCGGCCCGGGCGGCGTCGAGGTCGGCGGGGCCGGCGACCGGCCGCAAACCGGCGGAGTCCAGGTCCCGGGGGTTGAAGCCGTCGGCGTGGCGGGTGAGCACGTCGATCTCGGTCTCGCGGGACGGCAGGGGGAGGATCAGCTTCAGGAGGAAGCGGTCCAGTTGGGCCTCGGGGAGGGGGTAGGTGCCCTCGTACTCGACGGGGTTCTGCGTCGCCGCGACGAGGAACGGCTCGGGTAGCGGCCGGGGGATGCCGTCGACGGACACCTGGCGCTCCTCCATGGCCTCCAGGAGGGATGCCTGGGTCTTGGGCGGGGTGCGGTTGATCTCGTCGGCGAGCAGCAGGTTGGTGAAGACAGGGCCCGCCTGGAAGGAGAACTCGGCTGTGCGGGCGTCGTAGACGAGGGAGCCGGTGATGTCGCCGGGCATCAGGTCGGGGGTGAACTGGACCCGCTTGGTCTCCAGTTGCAGGGAGGCGGCCAGGGCGCGCACGAGGAGGGTCTTGGCGACTCCGGGCACGCCTTCCAGGAGGACGTGACCCCGGCAGAGCAGGGCCACGACCAGGCCGGTGACGGCCGGGTCCTGGCCGACGACGGCCTTGGCGATTTCGGTGCGCAGGGCCTCCAGGGAGGCACGGGCGCTGTCGGCGGTCGGGGCGGCGCTCACGGGGTTGCTTTCCTCTCGTTGAGAAGGACGCGGCGTTCCAGTGCGTCGAGGTCGTCGGCGAGACGCAGCAGGGCCGCGTCATCGGGGGGAGGTGGACCGTGGAGCAGGCTGTGCGGGTCGACGGAGGGGTCGTCCAGCCGGGCGGCCACCGCGGTGGGCAGGGCGGCCGGGTCGTGGGCCTGGGACGGAGGGATGCCGACCAACGGGGCCAGCCGGTCGCGTGCGGCGGCGCGCAGCACCTCCGCGGCCCGGCCACGGGCCCGGCCGTGGCGGTAGAGGCGGGCACGTCCCTCGGTGGTCTCCGCGGCACGGACGGTGGCGGGCAGCCGTTCGGCGACGACGGGGCCGAGGCGGCGGGCGCGCCAGAGGGCCGCGAAGGCGGCGGCGATGAACAACTGCAGGACGGCCCAGTTCCAGCCGTCGGGGATGAGGTCGAGGAAGCTTTGCTGTCCGCCGCCGAAGGCGGAGGCGTCGGTGAGTGAGGGGAGGTACCAGACGAGCTTCGGGTGGGCGCCGAGGGTCTGCATGGCGAGCGAGGCGTTGCCCTGCTCGGCGAGGTTCTCGTTCTGCAGGAGTGTGTGGGTGCCGAGGACGACGGTGTCGCCGCCGTTGGCCGCGGGCAGCCGTAGCAGGGTGAAGTCGCCCTGGGCGTTGGGGTAGCAGCGGTCGGCGTCCCGCGAGGACGTCGCATACCCGCCGCCGCCCATTGCGGCGGAGCCGGCCGCCCGGGCGGCGGCCAGGTCGCACCCGGGCTCGAGGACGTGGACGGGGACGGGCCCCGTGTAGCGGACGCCCGGGGCGAGCCGTCCGATGGAGGGTTCGCTGGGGGAGAGGAGGACGACACGGCCGCCCGCGCGCTCCATCGCGCCATGCATCGCGTCCTGCTGACGCTTCGTCAACAGGTCGGGCACGGTGACGAGGACGGTGGTGTCGGGTCCGGCGGCGGCCACGGCCTCGTCGGTGGTGGTGACGACCGTGGTGGTCACACCTTGGTCGTGGAGGAGTTGAGCGACGGCCCGGCTGCCGGACGGGTCGGGGGAACGGGGGTCGAGTGCGTCATGGTTCTCACCGGAACGCGCGGCGGCGTACAGGACGCCGAAGACGATCAGGGCGAGGAACGCCACGAGCAGGGCGCGCGAGCGCGTCCACAGCTGGCCCGCGGTCGGGGAGGCCGACGTGGTGGCGGGGGTGGCCGCCTGGGCCGGGGGCAGGGTGTCGGTCACGGGCGGGAACCTCCGCCGGCCGCGCCGCTGTCGGCCAACCGGGGCTTGGTGCCTTGCACTTCGGTGTCGAGTTCGCGCAGGGCCGCGTAGGCGTCAGGGGTGCCCGGGCGGTTCCCGTAGGTGACGTCGTCGAAGGTGCGGGCGGCGTCCGCGAGGCGGGCGGCGTGGTCGGGGAGGGGGCGGCCCGCCTCGGCGGCGGCCTCGTCCGCGGTCCGGCCGGGCCGCGGGTCGAGCAGGGCCCGTTCCTCCAGGGAGCGCACGATCGCGCGCATCCGTTCCTGGACGGCCTCGCTCCACCGGCCGTGGTGCGCGTGTTCCTCGGCGGCGGCCCGGTGCTCGGCGGCGGTCCGGGGGGCGTCCGCGAACAGCCCGGTGCCGGTGGTGGGTTGCGCGCGCAGCCTGCCGAGCCGCAGCCGCAGGGCGACGACCAGCAGCACGACCACGACGATGATCGCCACCAGGCCGACGCCGCCTCCGGGGGTGACCCCGGAGGCGGCGTCCATCAAGTGGGAGACCTTCTCCCAGAGCCAGTTCAGGGCGCGTTCGAACAGGCTCGGGTCGTCGCGGTGGTAGATGCCCTTGGACAGCTCGTCCTCGGCGGCCTCGCGGGCGGGGCCGCGGGGAATGGTGACCGGTACGTCCTCCCCCGACACCGGCATCAGCCCCCGGCGGCTGAGCTGTTGCCGGGTGCGCCGCTCCCGCCGAGGGCGTCGGTGTAGCCGGGGACGCCCGCGGCACGGGCCAGTTCGATGTCGAGGGCCTCGCGGCGGATCCGCTGATCCATGTAGAGCAGGGCGGTAACGCCGGCGTTGATGGGGAAGGTGATGGTGGATCCGATGACGGCGCCGATCCCGATGACGATCAGGTACGTCCAGCCGAGGTTCGCCTGGTCACCCGATGCGAAGGACGACAGGCCGTCGCTTCCGGTGAAGATGCCCGCCAGCACGAAGGGAATCTGGATGATCGACGAGACGATGTAGACGAGGATCATGGTGAGCAACTGGATGCCCAGAATGCGCCACCACGACCCGCGGACCAGCTTGGCCGACCGGGCCATGGACTTCAGGACGCCCTGCTTCTCCAGCATGAGGGCGGGTGAGGAGAGGCTGAAGCGGATCATCAGCCAGACGATCACGCCGAGGGCGACCGCGCCGCCGAGGAACGCCAGGCCGACACCAGCGGCCGTGGCGCCGCCGGCCGCGACGAGGACCCCGGGGACGATGCCGACGGCCATGATCCCGGCGCCGATCAGAGTGAGCAGCAGCGTCAGCCCGAACAGGCGCGGCAGCTGGCTGCGGGCGTCGGACCACGCCTCGGCCAGGGTCACCTCGCGACCGAGGACGGCCCGGCTGACGACCATGGTGAGCATCGCCGTGGCGATCACCGTTCCGAGGAGGGTGATGACCAGGGCGAGCCCCCCGGCGGCCAGCGTGCCGCCGACGGCGTTCATGACGTCGCTGAACGAGGGGTCGGCACGGCCGTCCAGGGAGTTGAGCGTCTCGCTGTCGTCGAGCATGAACCCCTGGAGCAGCAGCATGGCGCCCTGGGTCAGCAGCGAGACCGCGAAGGAGATGGTGAGCACGGTGCGCCAGTGCGCGCGCATCGTGGAGACCGCGCCGTCGAGGATCTCGCCGACGCCCAGCGGCCGCAGCGGGATGACACCGGGCTTGGGGGACGGCGGGGCACCCCAGTGCGGCTGCTGCCAGCCGGCGGGCGCGGGGCTGCCCCAGACCGGGCCGCTGGGCGGGGGCGGGGCGCCCCAGCCGTCTGCGGTCTTCCACTGGCCCGCGGGCGGCTGCTGCTCGGACCAGTTCTGCGGCGCAGCGTCCTGCGGCGCACCGGGGCCGTCGGTGCGGTCCGGTTCGCCGGAGGGGGAGGATCCGGGCGAGGCCCAGCCCGGAGAGTCGTTCATCGTCGCTCCTTCGCTACTGCGCTACCTACTCGTCCAACGGCGGGACGGTGGCCATCGTGCCATGGGCGAAGCGGGCTTGTACCTGCGGATGCGGAGTGCCGCAACCGTTCAAAACGTGCTGCCGTTCACGGCAGACTGAGCAGATGGGTGATCAGTACGTGGTAACTCTGGCCAATGATTCCAAGGGCAACCCTGACGAGCCCCTGCCGGCGCTGCGCTGGGAGGAGCCGCCGGAAGGCCCCGTCCTCGTCCTCCTCGACCAGACCCGGCTGCCCGCGGAGGAAGTGGAGCTGGTCTGCACCGACGTCCCCGCCCTGGTCGAGGCCATCCGCGGCCTCGCCGTGCGCGGCGCCCCGCTGCTCGGCATAGCCGGCGCGTACGGCATCGCCCTCGCCGCCGTCCGCGGCTACGACGTGGACGAGGCCGCCGAATCCCTCGCCCACGCCCGGCCCACCGCCGTCAACCTGGCCTACGGCGTCCGGCGGGCCCTGGCGGCCTACCGGGCCGCCCTCACCGGGACCGCCGGGGGCGACCCGGAACGCGCCGCCGCGGCGGCCCTGGCCGAGGCCCGCAGCCTGCACGCCGAGGACAGGGAGGCCAGCGCAGCCATGGCCAGCCACGGCCTCCAGCTGCTCGCCGAGCTCCTCCCCGGCGGCGGCTACCAGATCCTCACCCACTGCAACACCGGCGCCCTCGTCTCCGGCGGCGAGGGCACCGCGTTCGCCGTCGCACTCGCCGCCCACCGCCAGGGCCAGCTGCGCCGCCTGTGGGTCGACGAGACCCGCCCCCTGCTCCAGGGCGCCCGCCTCACCGCCTACGAGGCCGCCCGCTCCGGCATGGCGTACACCCTGCTCACCGACAACGCCGCAGGCTCACTCTTCGCCGCCGGCAATGTCCACGCCGTCCTCATCGGCGCCGACCGCATCGCCGCGGACGGCTCCGTCGCCAACAAGGTCGGCAGCTACCCACTCGCCGTGCTCGCCCGATACCACAACGTGCCCTTCATCGTCGTCGCCCCCACCACCACCGTCGACCAGGGCACCGCCGACGGCCCGTCGATCGACATCGAGCAGCGCCCCGGGCACGAGGTGACCGAATCGGCCGGAGACCCGGTGGCACCCCTCGGCACCCAGGCGTACAACCCTGCGTTCGACATCACACCCGCAGGCCTGATAACGGCAATAGTCACCGAAAACGGCGTGGTTTCGCCGGTCACACCCGATGCCCTGGCAGCTTTGTGCCCGTCTCGTGCTCCAGGTCACGATCAGGTAATGGGATGATGGTCGCTATGAAGGGACGCGTCCTGGTCGTCGACGACGACACCGCACTGGCAGAGATGCTTGGCATCGTGCTGCGCGGAGAAGGTTTTGAGCCGTCGTTCGTGGCCGACGGTGACAAGGCCCTCGCCGCATTCCGTGAGACCAAGCCTGATCTGGTCCTCCTCGACCTCATGCTCCCCGGACGGGACGGCATCGACGTATGCCGCCAGATCCGGGCCGAGTCCGGGGTCCCCATCGTCATGCTCACCGCGAAGAGCGACACGGTCGACGTCGTCGTAGGCCTGGAGTCCGGGGCCGACGACTACGTCATCAAGCCGTTCAAGCCCAAGGAGCTCGTCGCCCGCGTGCGGGCCCGGCTGCGCAGGGCCGAAGAGCCCACGCCGGAGCAGCTCACCATCGGTGACCTGGTCATCGACGTGGCCGGCCACTCGGTCAAGCGGGACGGACAGCCCATCGCGCTGACCCCCCTCGAGTTCGACCTGCTGGTCGCGCTCGCCCGCAAGCCCTGGCAGGTCTTCACCCGCGAGGTGCTGCTGGAGCAGGTCTGGGGCTACCGGCACGCCGCCGACACCCGCCTGGTCAACGTGCACGTCCAGCGGCTGCGCTCCAAGGTCGAGCGGGACCCCGAGCGCCCCGAGATCGTGGTGACCGTCCGCGGCGTCGGCTACAAGGCCGGGCCGGGCTGACGTGGCCACCGCGTACGAGCGTGAGCGGATGGAGAGCCGGCACGCGGACCCCCTGACGGGTCTGCTGCCGGTGCTCCGCTCGTTCGTGCGCTGGGCCCGGCGGCCCCTCCAGCCCGCCTCCCGGCTCTGGCGCCGCAACATCCAGCTGCGCGTGGTCGCCACCACCCTGCTGATGTCCCTCGGCGTCGTCCTGCTCCTCGGCGTCGTCGTCATCGGGCAGGTCAAGAACGGACTGCTCGACGCCAAGCGGCAGACCGCCCAGAGCCAGGCCGTCGGCGGCTTCGCCGTCGCCAAGGAGACGGCCCGCAGCGCCCCCGACACCGGGGGCGCCGGAACCGACAGCCAGCACAGCCCCGACACCGCGACCTGGCTCAACGACCTCGTCGACGGGCTCGCCAGCAGCGGCCAGGGCGTCTACTCCGTCGTCGCCCTCAGCTCGGACACCTACAGCGCCAAGGCGGACAGCCCCGGCACGCACGCACCCCGCGGCTCCGGCGGCGTCTGGCCCGAGGAGAGCGTGCCCGCGGACCTGCGTCAGGCCCTCGACGAGCGGTCCGACGTCTTCGAGCGCTACATCTCGATGAAGAGCGACGGCGAGCCCGACGGCGAGCCCGCCCTCATCGTCGGCCAGCGCCTCAGCGACCCCAACGGCAACCCCTTCCAGCTGTACTACCTCTTCCCCTTCGACCAGGAGGAGAAGACCCTCGGCCTGGTCAAGGGCACCCTGGCCACCGCCGGGATCTTCGTCGTCGTGCTGCTCGGCGCCATCGCCTGGCTCGTCGTCCGGCAGGTCGTGACGCCCGTCCGCATGGCCGCCCGGATCTCCGAGCGGCTCGCCGCCGGGCACCTCCAGGAACGCATGAAGGTCACCGGCGAGGACGACATCGCCCGCCTGGGAGAGTCCTTCAACAAGATGGCGCAGACCCTCCAGGTCAAGATCCAGCAGTTGGAAGACCTGTCCCGGATGCAGCGCCGCTTCGTCTCGGACGTCTCCCACGAGCTGCGCACCCCGCTGACCACCGTCCGGATGGCCGCCGACGTCATCCACGAGGCCCGCGAGGACTTCGACCCCGCCACCTCCCGCTCCGCCGAGCTGCTGCAGAACCAGCTCGACCGCTTCGAGTCGATGCTCTCCGACCTCCTGGAGATCAGCCGCTTCGACGCGGGCGCCGCCGCCCTGGAGGCCGAACCCGTCGACCTGCGCGACGTCGTGCGGCGCGTCGTCGACGGCGCCGAACCGCTCGCCGAGCGCAAGGGCAGCCGCATCGTCGTCCACGGGGACGACCAGCCCGTCACCGTCGAGGCCGACGCCCGCCGCGTCGAACGCGTCCTGCGCAACCTCGTCGTCAACGCCGTCGAACACGGCGAGGGCCAGGACGTCCACGTCCGCATGGCCTCCGCCGGAGGCGCCGTCGCCGTCGCCGTGCGCGACTACGGCGTCGGCCTCAAGCCCGGCGAGGCCACCCGCGTCTTCAACCGTTTCTGGCGCGCCGACCCCGCCCGCGCCCGCACCACCGGCGGCACCGGCCTCGGCCTGTCCATCGCCCTGGAGGACGCCCGCCTGCACGGCGGCTGGCTCCAGGCCTGGGGCGAGCCCGGCGGTGGCTCCCAGTTCCGGCTGACCCTGCCCCGCACCGGCGCCGACAGCCTGCGCGGATCACCGATCGCCCTCGAACCCGAGGACTCCCGCCGCAACCGCGACCTCGCCTCCGCGCTCTCCCACCGCGGCATGCCCGCCGGTGCCACCGCGCTGGATGCCGTCGCGTCCCCGGCCTCCGCACACCACGGCTTCCCGGCACCGCGCTTCGCCGCGCCTGCCATCCCCTCGATGCCGCTCAGCCCACCGCGGCCCCCGGCCGCCGACCCCGCGGCCCTGCCCGGCAACGGCGCACGGGTCGTCGGGCACCGCGCAGGCAGCGGGACGGTCACCCACCCCACGACAGCAGACCAGGCGCGGGAGGACGACGACTGATGCGTGCGAAGGGGGGCGGCCTTCCGAGGCCGGCCGCTGCGGGCGTGCTCCTGTGCGGACTGGTGCTGCTCACGGGCTGCGCCTCCATGCCCAGCAGCGGCGAGGTGCACAAGGTCGGCGGCGGCGAGAAGCACGCCGACACCGACGCCCAGGTCCGGGTCTTCGGCGTCAAACCGCAAGGCGGCGAGAACCCCCGCGACATCGTCAACGGCTTCCTCGAGGCCACGACGAGCGACGAGGCGGACTACGCCACCGCCAAGCTCTACATGACCAAGGACCAGGCCAAGCGCTGGAAACCCGAGTCCGGGATCACCATCCTCGCCGGCGGACCCTCCCAGGTGCAGGAACCCGGCGCCATAGCCGACGGCAAGGACGGCGGCAGCACGCAGATCACCCTCACCGGCGACAGGGTCGCCACCGTCGACGGACGGCACGCCTACCGCGCCGAGGACGGCTCCTTCAGCACCGGCATACGCCTGACCAAGGAGAAGGGCGAATGGCGCATCGCCGGCGTCGGTGACGGCCTGGTGCTGAGCGAGGCCGACTTCCAGCGTTTCTACCGCTCCGTCGACACGTTCTACTTCGCCTCCCCCGGGCCGGGCCCCGAGGAGGCCACCGTCGGCCGGAACGCCCTCGTCGCCGACCCGATCTACCTGCGCAAGCGCATCAACGCGCTCAGCACCACCGTCAACGCCCTGCTCGCCGGACCCACCGACTGGCTGGAACCGGTCGTCGTCTCGGCCTTCCCCACGGGCATCCGGGCCACCAAGGTCGAGATCGACGACTCCCAGCGCGTGACGGTGACGCTCAACCGGTCCCCCGGCGGCGACGGTGCGCGGTGCGAACGGATGGCCGCCCAGCTGATCGAGACCGTCCAGGGCATGTCCTCCACACCCGTGCCCTCGGTCGAACTCCAGGGCCCGCACGGCCGCACCCTGTGCTCGCTCCGGCGCGACGACGCCGGTGCGTACGCACCGGACAAGCTCGTGGGCGAAAGCCGGGAGCAGTACTTCATCGACGCGGACCACCACCTCGTCAGCCTCAGCGGCGCGGACACCCAGCCCACCGCGGTGGCGGGCCCCCTCGGCACCGGCCCGTTCAAGATGGGCTCCGCCGCCGTGCGGCGCGACGAGCAGTACGCCGCCGCCCTCAGCGAGGACGGCGGGAGCCTCTACGTGACCGCGCTGAGCGCCGACGCCCAGCTCGGCCCCGTCGTCCTGCGCAGCCAGGCCACCGACCCGAAGAACCGCCTCACCACGCCCAGCTGGGACGGCTACGGCGACCTCTGGATCGCCGACCGCAACCCGAAGCAGCCGCAACTGCTGATGCTGCGCGACGGCGCCGGCACCCCTGTGCCCGTCGCGGTGCCGGAACTCGGCGACGGGCGCATCGAATCGCTACGGGTCGCGGCCGACGGCGTGCGCATCGCCCTGCTGGTCCGTGACGGCAACCACACCACACTGCGGCTCGGACGGGTCGAGCGCACCGGGACCGCCGACGACCCGCGGATCACGGTGGCGGAGCTGCGCAGCGTCGCGCCGCAGCTCGAGGACGTCAAGGCGGCGTCCTGGGCCGGGGTCAGCCGGGTGGTCGTCGTGGGACGCGAGGCCGGGGGAGTGCCGCAGATCCAGTACGTGGACGCGGACGGCTCGGGCGCGTCCACGCCGAGCCTGCCGGGCATCAGCGGCGTGACGTCGGTCGCGGCCTCGGAGCGCCAGGACAAGCCGCTGCTCGCGGAGCTCGACGGCGGGGTCTTCCGGCTGCAGCCCGACTCCAACTGGAAGGAAGTCGCGCCCAAGGCCAGCTCGCCCGTCTACCCGGGCTGACCGGCCGGGGCGCCCTCCTCGGGCGTCTGCGTCGAGCGGCGATCGTGCGCGGATCGTGCGGCGGCGGAAGTTATCCACAGGCTGGGGACGGGCCTGGTGGTCATCGCCCTTTCCCGGGATCGTTGAGTCATGCGGGGAGCACGGGCAGCACGGCGGCGGGGGCGCGGGGGACGGCGGAGCCGGTGGGGTGCCCGTGGGGTGCGGTCATGGTGGCGGGAGATCTCGGGGCTGCTGCTGCCGGCCGAGTGCGCGGGGTGCGGGACGCCGCGGACCGTGCTGTGCGACGAGTGCGGCGCCGCGCTGCACGAGCCCGGCGCCCGGCAGGTCTGGCCGGACGCGCCGCCCGATGGGCTGCCCGCCGTGTGGGCGGCGACCGTCTACGCCGACCAGCCCCGCGCGGTGCTGCTGGCGCACAAGGAGCGCGGCGCGCTGGGTCTGGCCCGCCCGCTGGGCGAGGCCCTGGCGGGCGCGGTCTACGCCGCGGTGCGGGGAGGGGGTGGGGGAGGGGCCCCCGAGACGCGGCACCCGGAAGGCGCCCTCACCCTCACCCCCGCCCTCCCACCGCTCCTCCTCGTCCCCGTCCCTTCATCCCGCCGGGCCGTCGCGGTCCGCGGCCATGACGCGACCCGCCGCCTCGCCCTCGCAGCCGCCGCGGACCTGCGGCGCGACGGGCTGCCCGTCCGGGTGGCCGCGGTGCTGCGGCAGCGGCGCGCGGTGGCCGACCAGTCGGGCCTCGGCGCCCGCGACCGGCCCGCGAACCTCTCCGGCGCCCTGACGGCCGTGCGCGGTGCCGGCCGCCTCCTGGGGGCCGCGCCCGTGGTGCTGGTGGACGACCTGATGACCACGGGCGCCTCGCTCGCCTCCGCGGCCCAGGCGGTCGAGGACGCCGGGGGCCGGGTCCTGGCGGCGGCCGTGGTCGGCGGCCCGGCGCCGCTGTCCCGACGCGGAAAGCCGGAGCGGGCGAGGCCCCCACCGCGGGCCGGGCGGACGGTCGAACAGGTGGCCGAACGGGAAGCGGAATCCGAAGGTCAGAGCGGATCTCGCAGGTCGCACAAGGGGCATTTCACCCGAAGGGAGGTATAGCGCTTCTGGGGGTGCCGACCCCGGGTCCGCGGGTCTATGTTCGGTGGTGAGGGGCGGCGGCGCCCGCTGCGGGCCGCCGTTTCACGGACCGCGGGACGTGGTTCACCCATAGTTCAGTGGGTGAAGATCTGTCTCGCGGGGGAGGAGGAGGTGAGAGTCGCGGCTTCGCCGCCCGGGAGCCTCCGAGCGCGCGGAGCGGCAACGAACGTCGACGCCGGCCGGGACCTGGTGCCCGCCGGCCTCAGCGCAAGGGATCGTCCCGTGAGACCGAGGCGATCCGGGAACGGAGTTCTGCGTGGACATCGTCGTCAAGGGCCGCAAGACCGAGGTGCCCGACCGGTTCCGGAAGCACGTGAACGAGAAGCTGGAGAAGATCCAGAAGCTCGACGGCAAGGTGATGAGCCTCGAGGTCGAGGTGTCCAAGGAACCGAACCCCCGGCAGGCAGACCGTTCCGACCGGGTGGAGATCACGCTGCGCACCCGTGGCCCGGTGATCCGGGCCGAGGCCGCCGCGACCGATCCCTACGCGGCGCTCGACGTCGCGGCGAACAAGCTTGAGGCGCGGCTGCGCAAGGCGGCCGACAAGCGCCGGGTGCACCGCGGCGGCAGCCGTACGCCCATGAGCGTGGCGGAGGCGACGGCCGGACTGGCCATGACCGAGTTCAACGGCACGCCGA
The DNA here is from genome assembly GCF_042733315.1 of Streptomyces sp. NPDC059718. Taxonomy (NCBI): domain Bacteria; kingdom Bacillati; phylum Actinomycetota; class Actinomycetes; order Kitasatosporales; family Streptomycetaceae; genus Streptomyces; species Streptomyces sp. NPDC059718. The sequence goes on along the minus strand of NZ_JBHWGA010000012.1, from coordinate 201,411 downwards.
CCGGCGGGGAGACGTCCACAGGCGTGCCCACCACCAAGATCGGCGGCTGTCTCGAGGTCCAGGGTGAAGGGCCCCTGGTGGTTCGCGAGAAGACGCACGCGGCAGCACCGATGACGCTCGACCAGGCCCTCTACGAGATGGAACTGATCGGGCACGACTTCTACCTGTTCATCGACTCCGACACGGAACAACCGAGTGTCGTCTACCGGCGGCACGGCTACGACTACGGCGTCATCCACCTCAAGGCGGACCCTTCCGTCGAGGATGCGCCGGCCGGCGCGGGCGGAGCGCTCAGCCGGTGAACTAGGGGTCAGGGGCGGCGCTCCCGGGCGGGAAACGACCATCGCCTGGGGGCGCTGCCGTGCTCGGGCATGGAATCATGGCCGGGCAGCCAATGTACGGGCCGCAGCGCCCGGTTGGCCTGGCACGGACAGTGCGACTACCACGGGCGCCGGCCCGAGGGGGAGGAACCGATGGCGGACAGCTTCGAGCCCGCGCCGGCCGTTGGCGCGGAGCCCGGTCCGGGCGCCGCGGGGGAGGCGGGCGTCGCCGGTGCGCCGCGCAAGGAGCCGATCAGGGTGCTGGTGGTGGACGACCACGCCTTGTTCCGCCGGGGTCTGGAGATCGTGCTCGCGCAGGAGGAGGACATCCAGGTCGTCGGCGAGGCGGGGGACGGCGCGGAGGCGACGGAGAAGGCCGCCGACCTGCTGCCGGACATCGTGCTGATGGACGTGCGGATGCCGAGGCGGGGGGGTATCGAGGCGTGCACCTCCATCAAGGAGGTGGCTCCCAGCGCGAAGATCATCATGCTGACGATGAGCGACGAGGAGGCGGACCTCTACGAGGCCATCAAGGCCGGGGCGACCGGTTACCTCCTCAAGGAGATCTCCACCGACGAGGTGGCCACCGCGATCCGCGCGGTGGCGGACGGGCAGTCGCAGATCAGTCCGTCGATGGCGTCGAAGTTGCTCACCGAGTTCAAGTCGATGATCCAGCGCACGGACGAGCGCCGGCTCGTGCCCGCCCCCCGGCTGACGGACCGTGAGCTGGAGGTGCTGAAGCTGGTCGCCACCGGCATGAACAACCGGGACATCGCCAAGGAGCTCTTCATCAGCGAGAACACGGTGAAGAACCACGTGCGGAACATCCTGGAGAAGCTGCAGCTGCACTCGCGGATGGAAGCGGTGGTGTACGCGATGCGGGAGAAGATCCTCGAGATCCGCTGAGTTCGCCCGGTCAGGAGAGGGCTTCGACCAGGGCCGCGGCGAGCTTGGGGTCGTCGAGCCGTTCGACGCGGACGCTGTCGCAGCCGACCCATGCGGCGGCCTCGCGCAGCGCCTGCGCCATGGGCTCGACGGCGCGCGCGGAGTCCAGCGAGACCTGACGGGCGATCAGGGTGCTTCCCTCGCGGGCCGGGTCGGCGCGGCCGACCAGCCGGCCACCGGCCAGCAGGGGCATCGCGAAGTAGCCGTGTATGCGCTGGGGCTTGGGGACGTACGCCTCCAGGCGGTGGGTGAAGCCGAAGATGCGCTCGGTGCGGGGCCGGTCCCAGATCAGGGAGTCGAAGGGGGAGAGCAGGGTCGTGCGGTGCCGGCCGCCGCGGGAGGCTTCGGCGAGGGCGGTGGGGTCGGCCCAGGCGGGCTTGGCGCCCCAGCCTTCGACCTGGACGGGGACGAGCCCGGTGTCGGCGATGACCGAGTCGACCTGCTCGCCCTTGAGCCGGTGGTAGTCGGCGAGGTCGGCCCGGGTGGCGACGCCCAGCGCGGCGCCGGCCTGGGCGACCAGGCGGCGCAGGCATTCGGCGTCGTCGATGTCGTCGTGGAGGAGGGCGTCGGGAACGGCCCGCTCGGCGAGGTCGTAGACGCGTTTCCAGCCGCGGCGCTGGGTGCAGACGACCTCGCCGGTGTCGAGCAGCCACTCCACCGCGATCTTCGTCTCCGACCAGTCCCACCAGGGGCCGCCGTTCTTGGCGCCGCCGAGTTCGGTCGAGGTCAGCGGGCCGTCGGCCTTGAGCCGGTCCAGGACGGCGGCGGTGGAGCGGTCGGCGTCCTGCAGCACGTGCCAGCGGTGGCCGCGGGCCCGCCGGGCGCGGCGGCGGAAGGCGAAGTGCGGCCATTCCTCGACGGGGAGGATGCAGGCGGCGTGCGACCAGTATTCGAAGGCGTGGTTCTCGGTCCAGTACGCGGTCTCGACCGCGGTGCGGCCGACGGCGCCGAGGCGGGCGTACGGGATGAGCTCGTGGGAGCGGGCGAGTACGGAGATGGTGTCGAGCTGCACCGCGCCCAGCCGCCGCAGGACGCCGCGGACTCCGCCGCGGCGGTCGGGGGCGCCGAGGAAGCCCTGGGCGCGCAGGGCGGTCCGGCGGGCGTCGTCGGCGGAGAGGGCCACGGGCGTCGTCATGGGCCCACCCTAGAAGGCGCCACCGACAATCCGGTCCGTGCCGGGTCCGCGGGCCCCGTCCCGGGGGCCCGCGGGCCGGCCCGCCGCCGCGGTCACTCGCCCTGGTGCGGGAGGTAGGCGGCCCCGCCGCTCAGGCCGAGGTCGGAGGGGAGCAGGGAGCCGATCCACGCGTCCCGCCGGGTCCCCTGGTGGACGATCTTGGCGCGCATGGTGCCCTCCATCCGGAAGCCCGTCTTGAGGGCGACCGCGCGGGAGCCGGCGTTGCCCGCCTCGGCGTACCACTCCAGGCGCTCCACGCCGAGCTCGTCGAAGGCCCAGCGGGCGACGGCGCGGGCGGCTTCGGCGGTGAGGCCGCGGCCGCGCTGTTCCTTGGCGGTCCAGTAGCCGAGTTCGGCCTGCCGCTCCGCGGTGTTGAGCTGGGCCAGCCGCACCAGCCCCATGGCTCCCACCAGGCGTCCCTCGTCGCGCGTGGTGACGGCGAAGTTGTAGACGGTGTCGTCGCGCCAGCCGTCGGGGCAGGTGCGGGTGACGAACTCCTGCGCGTGCTCGTGGGTGTACGGGGACGGGACCGGTGTCCAGCGCGGGATCTCCGGGTCCTGGCAGGCGACGCGGACGGCCTCGGCGTCGTCCGCTCCGAAGGGGCGCAGGACGAGGCGGTCGGTGGTGAGGGTTATCGGCTCCATGCGTCGGAGTATCCCCGAGGCGGGGGTGCGGTCTCGACCGGAAAAGACCGGATCGGGACGATGGTCGGTGGGGAGAACCGCCCGGCTTGGCGACGGACCTCCCGGCCCGCTGGTGTCCTCGCTTACGATGGCCGTTGCAGCGGGGTGTGACCTGCTGTGCCAGCGCGCGAAACCGTGCCAGGCCCGACCGGCAAGGAGCCAGCCTACGTGTCCGTCCTCAACAAGATCCTGCGTGCAGGCGAAGGCAAGATCCTGCGCAAGCTGCACCGCATCGCGGACCAGGTCAATTCCATTGAAGAGGACTTCGTCAATCTGACGGACGCCGAGCTGAGGGCCCTCACGGACGAGTACAGGGAGCGCTACGCCGACGGCGAGAGCCTGGACGACCTGCTCCCCGAGGCGTTCGCCACCGTCCGCGAGGCCGCCAAGCGCGTCCTGGGTCAGCGGCACTACGACGTCCAGCTCATGGGTGGTGCGGCGCTGCACTTCGGCCACGTCGCCGAGATGCGCACCGGCGAGGGCAAGACCCTGGTCGGCACGCTGCCCGCCTACCTGAACGCGCTGTCCGGCAAGGGCGTGCACCTGATCACCACCAACGACTACCTCGCCGAGCGCGACTCGGAGTGGATGGGCCGGGTGCACCGCTTCCTGGGCCTGCAGGTGGGTTGCATCCTCGCGAACATGACCCCGGGGCAGCGCCGCGAGCAGTACGCCTGTGACATCACCTACGGCACCAACAACGAGTTCGGCTTCGACTACCTGCGCGACAACATGGCGTGGTCGCAGGAGGAACTGGTACAGCGCGGTCACAACTTCGCGATCGTGGACGAGGTGGACTCGATCCTCATCGACGAGGCCCGTACGCCGCTGATCATCTCCGGTCCGGCGGACCAGGCCACGAAGTGGTACTCGGACTTCGCCAGGCTGGTGACCCGCCTGAAGCCGGGCGAGGCCGGCGCCATGGGCAAGGCGGAGACCGGTGACTACGACTTCGACGAGAAGAAGCGCACCGTCGCCATCCACGAGTCCGGTGTGTCCAAGGTCGAGGACTGGCTGGGCATCGACAACCTCTACGAGTCGGTGAACACCCCGCTGGTGGGCTACCTGAACAACGCCATCAAGGCCAAGGAGCTCTACAAGAAGGACAAGGACTACGTCGTCATGGACGGCGAAGTCATGATCGTCGACGAGCACACCGGCCGCATCCTGGCCGGCCGCCGCTACAACGAGGGCATGCACCAGGCGATCGAGGCGAAGGAGGGGGTGGACATCAAGGACGAGAACCAGACGCTCGCCACGATCACCCTCCAGAACTTCTTCCGCCTGTACTCCAAGCTCTCGGGCATGACCGGTACGGCGATGACCGAGGCCGCGGAGTTCCACCAGATCTACAAGCTCGGCGTGGTCCCGATCCCGACCAACCGCAACCTGCAGCGCAAGGACCGGGCGGACCTGATCTACCGCACCGAGGAGGCGAAGTTCGCGGCGGTCGTCGACGACATCGTCGAGAAGCACGAGAAGGGCCAGCCGGTCCTGGTCGGCACCACCTCGGTCGAGAAGTCCGAGTACCTGTCGCAGCAGCTGAACAAGCGCGGCGTGCCGCACGAGGTGCTGAACGCCAAGCAGCACGAGCGTGAGGCGTCGATCGTCGCGCAGGCCGGCCGCAAGGGCGCCGTCACGGTGGCCACCAACATGGCCGGCCGTGGTACGGACATCAAGCTCGGCGGCAACCCGGACGACCTGGCCGAGGCGGAGCTGCGGCAGCGCGGCCTGGACCCGGTGGAGCACGTCGAGGAGTGGGCGGCGGCCCTGCCGGAGGCGCTGGAGCGTGCCGAGGCGGCGGTCAAGACCGAGTTCGAGGAGGTCAAGGAGCTCGGCGGCCTGTACGTGCTGGGCACCGAGCGCCACGAGTCGCGGCGCATCGACAACCAGCTGCGCGGCCGCTCGGGCCGTCAGGGCGACCCGGGCGAGTCCCGCTTCTACCTCTCCCTCGGTGACGACCTGATGCGCCTGTTCAAGGCGCAGATGGTGGAGCGCGTGATGGCGATGGCCAACGTGCCCGACGACGTGCCGATCGAGAACAAGATGGTGACCCGGGCCATCGCCTCCGCCCAGTCGCAGGTCGAGCAGCAGAACTTCGAGATCCGCAAGAACGTCCTGAAGTACGACGAGGTGCTCAACCGGCAGCGCGAGGTCATCTACGGCGAGCGCCGCCGCGTCCTGGAGGGCGAGGACCTGCACGAGCAGGTGCGTCACTTCATGGACGACACGATCGACGACTACATCGCGATCGAGACGGCCGAGGGCTTCGCCGAGGACTGGGACCTGGACCGGCTGTGGGGCGCCTTCAAGCAGCTCTACCCGGTCACGGTGACCGTGGAGGACCTGGAGGACGCCGCGGGCGACCGGGCGGGCATCACCGCGGACTTCATCGCGGAGATGGCCAAGGACGACATCCACGAGCAGTACGACGGGCGCGAGCAGCAGCTCGGCTCGGAGATCATGCGCGAGCTGGAGCGGCGCGTGGTGCTGTCGGTGCTGGACCGCAAGTGGCGCGAGCACCTGTACGAGATGGACTACCTGCAGGAGGGCATCGGCCTGCGGGCGATGGCGCAGCGCGACCCGCTGGTGGAGTACCAGCGCGAGGGCTACGACATGTTCAAGGCCATGATGGACGGCATCAAGGAGGAGTCCGTCGGCTACCTGTTCAACCTGGAGGTCCAGGTCGAGCAGCAGGTCGAGGAGGTGCCGGTGGAGGCCGGTGCCCCGCAGGACTCGGCTCCGACGCTGGTCAAGCAGGACGCCCGTCCGGAGATCCGGGCCAAGGGCCTGGAGGCCCCGAAGCGGGCCGACCGGCTGCACTTCTCCGCTCCCACGGTGGACGGCGAGGGCGGTGTCGTCGAGGGCGACTTCGAGAGCGACGCGGGCCCGGAGTCGGACGGCATGACGCGGGCGGAGCGCCGCCGCGCGGCCAAGGGCGGCCGGCGCCGCAAGAAGTAGCGTCCGCGCGTTCCGGGGCCGGACTCCTGCTGGGGTCCGGCCCCGGGCTTTTGCCCCGGCGAGGGTCACCGCGCCTCGACGGCGGCGCAGCGCCACCCGGTGCCCGTGCCCGTGAGGGTGCCGGCGCCGCCACCGGCGCGTGCCGGTCCCTGGCGGCCCGCGCGCTCCAGCCGGAAGGCGAGGGCCCGCACGACGTGCGGGGTGAGCAGCACGACGGCGCTGACCTCGACGGCCGTCCCGTCGGGGACGGGGCAGACGCGCGGCGGCCCGAGCAGCCGCGGCAGGTGGCCCCGGGAGACGTAGCGCCAGTCGGCGCGGGCGCCCACGAGGTCCCAGAGCCGGTCGTAGGCCTCGGGCTCCATCCGTCCGGCGAGGCTGGTGATGGGCCGCCGTCCGGTGAGGACCTCCAGCAGCCGTCCGGCGAACCAGACGTGCGGTGGCAGGGCGGTGACGTGCCGCGTGGGTGCGGGCGTGGACGTGGGCATGGGTGTGAAGACAGGCATGGTGTGGACCCCCGTGGTCTACCGACTGGTAACCGGGTTCTACGGGGACGGGCGCCGCTGCGGGAAGCCGGGCCCGCGATGTCCGGGAGGCGGTGCGGGATTCACCTATCAGGGGTGGTGCGCCCGTATGCTGACGCCATGCGCGTCTACATCCCCACGACCCTCCCAGGCCTGGCCGAGGCGCACAAGGCGGGTGAGCTGGGCCCTGCCCCGCTGGACGCCTTCGCCGTCACCCCGAGCCTGCGCGAGTGGTACGTCTCCGACGACATCGAGGAACTGGAGTACGCCGCGCTCACCCGCGCCGCCCAGGCCTCCCTGCGGCAGCTGGCGGCCACCCCGGACGCGCCCAGGCGGCGCGTCGTGGTGGCGGTGGACGTCGCCGACGGCGCCGTCTCCTTCGACCCCGACCGCGGCCTGGACCCCTCCGCGCTGGGCGCGGTGCGCCTGGCCGCGCCCGTGCCGATGGCCCGGGCGGCAGCCGTCCACGCCGACGCCGACGAGGCCGAGCAGGACGTCACGGCGGCCGCCGACGCCCTCGGCGCGGCCGACGCGGGCGACGACGACGCCCGCTTCACCGTCGACGGCGCCGAGGACCACGAGCTGCTCTGGTACGCCACCCAGGAGATCCCCTCGCTCGTTGCGTGAGGTGACCGTACGAATACGCCGCGAGTGGATTTGACCTGGGCACTTGCCTTGAGGACATGGGGTCTGGGTACGGTTTCGGGTGTGAACGCGCATCTCGTGTGGGACTGGAACGGCACGCTGCTCCATGACATCGACGCGGTGATCGAGGCGACCAACGCCTCCTTCGCCGAGATCGGGCTGCCGCGGATCACGCTGGAGCGTTACCGCGAGCTGTACTGCGTGCCAGTCCCCCTGTTCTACGAACGGCTCATGGGCCGGCTGCCCACCGAGGAGGAGTGGGAGGTGATGGACGACATCTTCCATCGCCACTACTGGACCCTCGCCGGTACGTGCGGCCTCGCCGAGGGGGCGGCGGAGATCCTGGCGAGGCGCCGCTACGAGGGGCTGACGCAGTCGCTGTGCTCCCTGGCGCCCCACGATCAGCTGATACCGATCCTGCGCACGCACGGCATCGAGCACCACTTCCTCCGGGTGGACGGCCGTACCGAGGGCAGCCACAGCGGCAAGTCCGAGCAGATGGCGCGGCACGTCGCCGCGATGGAGGGCATAGCGGCGGACCGCATCGTGGTGATCGGCGACGCCGTCGACGACGCGGTGGCCGCCAAGCACGTCGGGGCCATGGCGGTGCTCTACACCGGCGGCTCGCACAGCAGGGCCAGCCTGGAGACCGCGGAGGTGCCCGTCGTGGACAGCCTGGAGCAGGCGGTCGAGACCGCCGAGGCGCTCGTCGCCTGAGCCTGAGCCTGAGCCTGAGCCTGCGCCTGCGCTGAGCCCGAGTCCGCGCCCCAGCCCACCCCCGGCCCGGCCGCGCGCCCCGGGTCCCCGCCGGGGACCCGGGCGGCCGTCCGTCAGGTCACCGGCGCCTTGGAGCGCAACACCGTGAGGAACTCGCGCATCCACGCCGGGTGGTCCGGCCAAGCGCGCGCGGAGACCACGACGCCGTCGACGACGGCCTCGGAGTCCTGGAAGCTCGCTCCGGCCGCCTCCATGTCCATCTCCAGCGCCGGGTAGGCGGTGACGCGGCGCCCGCTGAGGGCGCCGACGGCGGCCGTCAGCAGGGGGCCGTGGCAGATCTGCGCGACGGGCTTGTCGGCGTCGAAGAAGGCCTTGAGGACCTTGCGCAGCTCCGGGTCGTTGCGCAGGTACTCCGGGGCGCGTCCGCCGGGGACGACCACGGCCGCGTACGCGCCGGGGTCGACGTCCGCGAAGGACAGGTCGGCCTGCCAGGTGTACCCGGGCTTCTCGGTGTAGGTGTCGAAGCCCTCCTCGAAGTCGTGGACGACGAACCTGAGCTTCTTGCGGCTGGGGGCCGCGATGTGCACCTCGTACCCCTCCTCGAGGAGCCGTTGGTACGGGTACATGACTTCCAGCGATTCCGCCGCGTCGCCGGTCACGATCAGGATCTTGGTGGCCATGGCTGGGTGTCCCGCCTCTCGCCGTCTGCTGTCCGTCCGCTCTGCTGTCCGTCCGCTGCGTGCTGCTGCTGCGCCGCCCTGCCGTCTCGGCCCGTGGTCTCGCCCCGTGGTCTCGCGCCGCCGTCCGGCGCCGCCGTCGTGTGAACGTCTCGATACATCTCCGCGACGTTCCCCTCCTCAACCTGCACCCGCCCGGCCGGACTGTCCAGTTCGTCAAAGATTGGTTCGTGGTTTTGTACACAAAGAGCCCCTGACAGCCCCCCCGGACGTAGCGATAGCCTTACATCGTGATCAGCGCTGATCCACCGATCACCATCACCTACGTCACGCAATGGCGCGCGACAGGAGCATGAGGACATGCAGACCAAGCTGGACGAAGCAAAGGCCGAGCTGCTCGCACGGGCGGCCCGGGTAGCTGAGAACAGCCCGGCGGGGGGACAACCTGGCCAGGGCCTCGAGAAGGAGGCGCTGGAAGCCTTCCTTCAGCGCTACTACCTGCACAGCGCCCCGGAGGACCTGCTCGACCGCGACCCGGTGGACGTCTTCGGCGCCGCCGTGTCCCACCACCGTCTCGCCGAGGTGCGCCCGCAGGGGACGGCCAACGTCCGCGTGCACACCCCCTCGGTGGAGGAGAACGGCTGGACGTGCAGCCACACGGTCGTCGAGGTGGTCACCGACGACATGCCGTTCCTGGTCGACTCCGTCACCAACGAGCTGTCCCGGCAGGACCGCGCGATCCACGTCGTCGTCCACCCGCAGATGCTGGTGCGCCGTGACGTGACCGGGAAGCTGCTGGAGGTGCTGGACGCCGCGCCCGGCGACGGCGCCGGTGTGCCGCACGACGTGCTGACCGAGTCCTGGATCCACGTGGAGATCGACCGCGAGACCGACCGCGAGGACCTGAAGCAGATCACCACGGACCTGCGCCGCGTCCTGTCCGACGTCCGCGAGACCGTCGAGGACTGGCAGAAGATGCGCGACGCCGCGCTGCGCATCGCCGACGAGCTGGCCGCGACGCCGCCCGCGCTGCCCGAGCAGGAGGTCGGCGAGGCCTGGGAGCTGCTGCGCTGGCTGTCCGAGGACCACTTCACCTTCCTCGGCTACCGCGAGTACGCGCTGACCACGGAGACCACCCCCGAGGGCGAGGAGGACGTGCTCACCGCCGTCCCCGGCACCGGCCTGGGCATCCTGCGCTCCGACCCGCAGCACCGCGTGGAGGAGTCCGAGAGCGGCCAGGCGGTCTCGCCGTCCTTCAACCGGCTGCCCGCGGACGCCCGCAAGAAGGCCCGCGAGCACAAGCTGCTGATCCTCACCAAGGCCAACAGCCGCTCCACCGTGCACCGCCCGTCCTACCTCGACTACATCGGGGTGAAGAAGTTCGACGCCGACGGCAACGTCGTCGGCGAGCGCCGCTTCCTCGGCCTGTTCTCCTCGGCCGCCTACACCGAGTCGGTGCGCCGGGTGCCGGTGATCCGCCGCAAGGTCCAGGAGGTGCTGGACGGCGCCGGGTTCTCCCCGGACAGCCACGACGGCCGCGACCTGCTGCAGATCCTGGAGACCTACCCGCGCGACGAGCTCTTCCAGACCGGCCCGGACGAGCTGCGCGAGATCGTCACCAGCGTGCTGTACCTGCAGGAACGCCGCCGGCTGCGGCTGTTCCTGCGCCAGGACGAGTACGGCCGCTACTTCTCGGCGCTGGTCTACCTGCCCCGGGACCGCTACACCACGGGCGTGCGGCTGCGGCTGACCGACATCCTCAAGGAGGAGCTGAACGGGGTCACCGCGGACTTCACGGCCTGGAACACCGAGTCGGTGCTCTCCCGGCTGCACTTCGTGGTCCGCGTCGCGGCCGGCACCACGCTGCCGCACCTGACCGACCGCGACGTCGAGCGGATCGAGAGCCGGCTCGCCGACGCCGCCCGCTCCTGGGCCGACGGCTTCGCCGAGGCGCTGACCTCCGAGTGCGGCGAGGAGCGCGCGGCCGAGCTGACCCGCCGCTACGCGCACGCCTTCCCCGACGGCTACCGTGCCGACTTCACGCCCCGCGCGGCCGTCGCGGACCTGCAGCACCTGGAGCGGCTCAACGGCGAGGACTTCTGCCTCAGCCTGTACGAGCCGGTCGGCGCCGCCCCCGACGAGCGCCGCTTCAAGATCTACCGCACCGGCGCCCCCGTCTCGCTGTCCGCGGTGCTGCCCGTGCTGCAGCGCCTGGGCGTCGAGGTGATCGACGAGCGTCCCTACGAGATGCGCCGCGCCGACGGCACCCGCGCCTGGATCTACGACTTCGGGCTGCGCATCGACCCGTCGCTGGGCGACCTCGGCGACGACGCCCGTGAGCGCTTCCAGGACGCCTTCACCGCGACGTGGACCGGGCAGGCAGAGAACGACGGCTTCAACTCCCTGGTGCTGCGCGCCGGGCTGACCTGGCGCCAGGCGATGGTGCTGCGGGCGTACGCCAAGTACCTGCGGCAGGCCGGCACGGCCTTCTCGCAGGACTACATGGAGGACACCCTCCGCAACAACGTCCACACCACCCGGCTGCTGGTCAACCTCTTCCAGGCCCGGCTCTCCCCGGACCACCAGCGGGCCGGCAGCGAGCTGACCGACGCGCTGCTGGAGGAGGTGGACGCCGCCCTGGAGCAGGTCGCCAGCCTGGACGAGGACCGCATCCTGCGCTCCTTCCTCACGCTCATCAAGGCGACGCTGCGCACCAACTACTTCCAGCGCGCCGACGGCGGCAAGCCGCACGCCTACGTGTCGATGAAGTTCGACCCGCAGGCGATCCCGGACCTGCCCGCGCCGCGCCCGGTGTACGAGATCTGGGTGTACTCCCCGCGCGTGGAGGGCGTGCACCTGCGCTTCGGCAAGGTCGCCCGCGGTGGCCTGCGCTGGTCCGACCGGCGCGAGGACTTCCGCACCGAGGTCCTCGGCCTGGTCAAGGCGCAGATGGTGAAGAACACCGTCATCGTGCCGGTCGGCGCCAAGGGCGGTTTCGTCGCCAAGCAGCTGCCGGACCCGGCCGCCGACCGCGAGGCGTGGCTGGCGGAGGGCATCACCTCCTACAAGACCTTCATCTCCGGTCTGCTCGACGTCACCGACAACCTGGTCGGCGGGCAGGTCGTGCCGCCGGCCGACGTGGTCCGCCACGACGGCGACGACACCTACCTGGTGGTCGCGGCCGACAAGGGCACCGCGTCGTTCTCGGACATCGCCAACGAGGTCGCCACCTCGTACGGCTTCTGGCTCGGCGACGCCTTCGCCTCCGGCGGCTCGGTCGGCTACGACCACAAGAAGATGGGCATCACCGCCCGCGGCGCCTGGGAGTCGGTCAAGCGGCACTTCCGCGAGACGGGCCACGACACCCAGAGCGAGGACTTCACCGTCGTCGGCGTCGGCGACATGTCCGGTGACGTCTTCGGCAACGGCATGCTGCTCAGCGAGCACATCCGGCTGGTCGCCGCCTTCGACCACCGGCACATCTTCATCGACCCCGTGCCGGACGCGGCGACCTCGTACGCCGAGCGCCGCCGGATGTTCGAGCTGCCGCGTTCCTCGTGGGCGGACTACGACACCAAGCTGATCTCGCACGGCGGCGGTGTCTTCCCGCGCAGCGCCAAGGCGATCACGCTCACCCCGCAGATCCGCAAGGCGCTCGGCATCGAGCAGCCGGTGGCGAAGATGACGCCGGCGGACCTGATGAAGGCGATCCTCAAGGCCCCGGTGGACCTGCTGTGGAACGGCGGCATCGGCACCTACGTGAAGGCCGCCACCGAGTCCCACCTGGACGTCGGCGACAAGGCCAACGACTCGATCCGCGTGGACGGCGGAGACCTGCGCGTCACGGTCGTCGGCGAGGGCGGCAACCTGGGCCTGACCCAGCTCGGCCGGATCGAGTTCGCCCAGACCGGCGGGCGGGTCAACACCGACGCCATCGACAACAGCGCCGGCGTGGACGCCTCCGACCACGAGGTCAACATCAAGATCCTGGTCAACGCGGTCGTCGCCGAGGGCGACCTGACGGTCAAGCAGCGCAACTCGCTGCTGGCGCAGATGACCGACGAGGTCGGCGCCCTGGTGCTGCGCAACAACTACGCGCAGAACGTGGCCCTGGCCAACGGCATGGCCCAGTCCGCCAGCCTGCTCCACGCCCACCAGCGCTACCTGCGCAGGCTGGTCCGCGACGGCAAGCTGGACCGGGCCCTGGAGTTCCTGCCCTCCGACCGGCAGATCCGGGAGCGGCTGAACGCCGGCCACGGCCTGACCCAGCCGGAGCTGGCCGTCCTGCTCGCCTACACGAAGATCACCGTGGCGGAAGAGCTGCTCGGCACCGGCCTGCCCGACGACCCCTACCTGCGGCAGCTGCTCGACGCGTACTTCCCCAAGGCGCTGCACGAGCGGTTCCAGGCGCAGATCGCCGGGCACGCGCTGCGGCGCGAGATCGTGACGACGGTGCTGGTCAACGACACCGTCAACACCGGCGGCACCACCTTCCTGCACCGCTTCAAGGAGGAGACCGGGGCCACCACCGAGGAGATCGTCCGGGCGCACACCGCGGCCCGCGCCATCTTCGGCCTGGGCGGCATCTGGGACGAGGTGGAGGCGCTGGACACGGTCGTCGCGGCCGACGTCCAGACCCGGATCCGGCTGCACTCGCGGCGGCTGGTCGAGCGGGGCACCCGCTGGCTGCTGAACAACCGGCCGCAGCCGCTGGCCATCGCGGAGACGATCGACTTCTTCCGCGAGGGCGTCGCCACGGTGTGGGCGGTGCTGCCGAAGCTGCTGCGCGGCGCCGACCTGGAGTGGTACGAGTCGATCCGCGACGAGCTGACCGGGGCGGGCGTGCCGGAGGAGCTGGCGACGCGGGTCGCCGGGCTCTCCTCGGCCTTCCCGGCGCTCGACATCGTCGACGTCGCCGACCGGACCGGCAAGGACCCGCTGGCGGTCGCCGAGGTCTACTACGACCTCGCCGACCGGCTGCAGATCACGCAGCTGCTCGACCGGATCATCGAGCTGCCGCGCGCCGACCGCTGGCACTCCATGGCCCGCGCGTCGATCCGCGAGGACCTCTTCGCGGCGCACGCGGCCCTCACCCAGGACGTGCTGTCCGTCGGCAACGGCTCCTCCACCCCGGAGCAGCGCTACCAGGCGTGGGAGGAGTCCAACAGCGCGCTGATCGGGCGGGCGAGGACGACGCTCGACGAGATCCAGGGCTCGGAGAGCTTCGACCTGGCGAACCTGTCGGTGGCGATGCGGACGATCCGCTCGCTGCTGCGGGCCCGCCGCTGACGCCGGACGGCGACCGCAGACGGCAGGGGCCGGGGAGCACGCTCCCCGGCCCCTGCCGCGTGGGCGGGCTCAGCCGACCCGGTACAGCCGTTCGCCGGTGCGGGGGCCCTGGGCGACCTGGACGCCGCCGGGCGGGGCCGGGTCGCCCGGCTCGGTCATCACCCACTTCACGTGGTAGCGGCGGGCGATGGCCAGGCGCTGGTCCATGGGCGTCGCGGGGGCCAGGTAGGCGCGTACGTCGGCTTCGCGGCGCTCGCGGTCGGCCGCTGTCGTCGACGGGTCGGGCCAGGCCGGTGACACCAGGAACACGCCGTAGGCGGGCATGACGTGCTTGGGGTTGTACCCGTCGGTCAGGAGGACGTCGCCGACGGCGGTGTGCGCTTGCGCCCACAGGTAGCCGGGCCAGGTGCCCAGCCGCTGCAGGTGCAGCGCGGGCGGCACGTAGCGCGCCGGTACGACCGCGCCCGCCTGCGCCAGCAGTCCCGCGCAGGCCGCCACCGCCGCCAGCGGGGCCAGCACGGTGCGCAGCGCGGTCCACGGCGGGGCCTGCGCGAGCTCCACCGCCAGCGCGAACTGCAGCGGGACCAGCAGCAGCCCGAAGATCCGCCCGAAGGAGTAGGAGCCGCTCAGCCAGCCGTAGGCGGCGACGGCGCAGTCCGCGGCGAACATCAGCACCAGCGGGTCGAAGCGGTTCAGCCGCAGCCGGCACAGCAGCGCCGGCAGCCCGGCAAGGGCCAGCCCGTACCACTGCCACAGGTCCGCGTACAACCGCCGGTGGACGTCGTCGACGGTGGGGTCGCCGAGCAGCGCGGAGAGGCTGAAGTACGGCCACCAGGCGGCGACGGCGAAGGCGACGGCCGCGGTCAGCGCCCACCGGCCGATGACCCCGGCGGCGACCGGCATGCGCTGCATGCCGATGACGATGGCGACCACGCCGATGAGGGTGCCCATCGCCGTGAAGGGGTGCACGAGCAGCACGGTCCCGATGAGCAGTCCGAGCCCGGCGTGCAGCCACGTCCCTGCCACGCCGCGGCGGGCCGCCCGCGCGGTCAGCGCCCACACCCAGAACGTCACGCCGACGGCGAAGGCACTGGGGTAGGTCAGCCCCCGGATCATCGACTGCAGACCGAGGAAGCCGCTCCACTCCTTGTGCTGCGGCCCCCACAGCAGGACGAACGCGGCGAGCGCCAGCACCGGCGCCCAGCGCCGGTTGCTGAGCACGCGGGTGAAGGCGCCGATGCCGGTGACGACCAGCGCCAGGTTGACCGGGCCGCACCCCTTGAGCAGCTGCCAGCCCGGTACGCCCGTCAGGTGCGACAGGATCCCCAGCACCACGGTGTACGGGGTGAAGTAGGGGCTGCCGGTGCCCGGCACGTCGAGCAGCGGGTTGGCCGGGTGCCGCCAGTCCGCGGCGATCCGCTCGATCGCGGCGGCGTGCTGCCCGAAGTCGGAGGCGACCGGCGACTGCCAGGTGCGGTAGGCCACCACCGCCCAGAAGAGGGTGCCGAGGATCAGGTACGGGGAGGGCCTGCGCACGTCCCGCAGCTCGTACGCCCGGATCCGCCAGTCCCGCTGGGTCAGCACGCCGGTCACCGCAGCCCTCCCGGCCGTCGTCCGCTCGTCACCTCGTTCCCCTCGATGCTTGATCGTGACGGACGCGGCTGCATCCCGGCGGGGCCCGTACGGGGCGTCGCTACGGCCGTGCGGCGGCCTCCTGCGGACCGGGGCGCGGTCCCTGCGGCGGGGTGCCGGCCAGGAGCGCGGGAGCGGGCGCGGGGGTGCGGGCCTCCAGGGGTACGACGGGCAGCGGCTCGCTCTCGCCGAGGAAGACCCGCCGCACGACCCGCTCGGCGGCCCGGCCGTCGTCGAAGGCGCAGAAGCGGCGGCGGAACGCCTCCCGCAGCCCGGTTGCCTCCGGGCTGTTCCAGGCGCCGTCGCGGAAGACCGCGATCAGCTCGTCGTCGCTGGTGGAGACGGCGCCGGGGGTCTCGCCGGGGGCGCCGGACAACAGGTCGAAGTAGACGCCGCGGCTGGCCCGGTAGACCGGCCAGTCGTCGGCGTGGACGACGATGGGCCGGTCGAGGAGCGCGTAGTCGAACATGATCGACGAGTAGTCGGTGACCAGGGCGTCGGCGGCCAGGCACAGCTGTTCGACCGACGGGTGCCGGGACACGTCGACCAGCAGCCCTTCGTCGTGCAGCGCCTTCAGCCGGGCGTCCTCGCCGTGGAAGTAGTGGATGCGGGTGAGCAGGACGAAGCCCTCGCCGAGCGCCCGGCACACCCGTTCCACGTCCAGCCGCGGCACGAAGTTGCGCTGGTAGTCGCGGGTCGTCGGCGCGTACAGGACCGCGGTGCGGCCGGGGGCGATGCCCAGTGCCGCGCGGGCGTGGGAGACCTCGGCGGCGCCGGCGGTCAGGAAGACGTCGTTGCGCGGGTAGCCGGTCTCCAGGTGCTGCCAGGAGGAGGGGTACACGCGCTCCCAGATCTCGCTGGAGTGCGGGTTGGAGGACACGCTGTAGTCCCAGCGGTCCACCCGCTCCAGCAGCCGGCGGAAGCTCATGCCCTTGGCGGAGGCGGGGTAGCGCTGCTGGTCGATGCCCATCTTCTTCAGCGGGGTGCCGTGGTGGGTCTGCAGGTGGACGCTGCCGGGCCGCTTGCGGACGTCGTTGGGGAAGTTGACGTTGCTGATCAGGTACGTGGCCCGGGCCATCAGCCGCCAGTAGCGCCGGGTGCGCGGCACGACGTAGTCCACGCCCTTGGGCACCCGGGGGACGTCGGACTTGCGGACCAGCCACACCCCGTGGACGCCCGGGGCGATCTCCCGTGCCTTGTGGTAGATCGCGGCCGGGTTGCAGAACACCCCGCGGTCCCAGTACGCCGAGTATACCGCGAGGTTGGGGTCGAGCGGCCGCCGCAGGTGGTAGGCGTACAGCGCGGCCTTGGCCCGCTGCGCGACCTGCCGGCGCAGCCGCCGCCTGCGCCGGGTCAGTTCCTTGCGGGCCTCGCGCGGTACGTCGCCCAGCCGGGCCAGCGGCCAGCTGCCGCGGGCCAGCCGCCGGTAGGCGGTGGCCTTGTCCGCGGGCGGCACGAACCCCTCCGGCAGGTGGCGGGCGTACCAGCGGGCCGCGAGCCGGAAGAACGCGCCGCGCAGCCGCGGCGGGATCCGGTCGGGGTTGCCGAGGCAGAACAGGAAGTGGCTGACGGCCCGCTCGAACAGCATCGGCCGCAGCGGCGCGAGGTGTTCGCGGCCGGGCGCGTCGAGGAAGTCGAAGAGCCGGGTGTACTGGTCGAGGATGACGAAGTGGTTGCGGCCCGGGCTGCGGGTGCTGGCGCCGCTGCGCCGCTGCCGGTACTCCAGCACCGCCCGGGCCAGGCAGGAGATCCGTTCGGCGCTGAGCATCGTCACGTACGAGACGAGGGCGTCCTCGTAGATGCCGTCGCTGAAGGAGAAGCCGTGCCCCCGGTAGAAGGCGCGGCGGTAGACCCGGTTGGAGGTCATCGCGAACAGCCGCAGGAACTCGGGGCGTTCGGTGATCCGGAAGACGTCGGTGCCGGCCGAGGCGAGCAGGTCGCCGAAGACGCTCTTCTCGGCCGCCTCCCACCAGTAGGTGCGCACGTGGTCGAAGTAGAGGATGTCCGGGTCGCCGTCCTGCTTCAGCCGCTCGGCGACCGCCTCCAGCGAGCCGGGGGCGAGGGTGTCGTCGCCGTCGAGGAAGAGCAGGTAGTCGCCGGTGGCCCGCTCGGCACCGGTGTTGCGGGCCCGCCCCACCCCCAGGTTCTCCTCGTGGTGCAGCGCGATCACCCGGCAGTCGCGGGCCGCGTACTCGTCGAGGATGCGGCCGCAGTGGTCCGGCGAGCGGTCGTCGACGGCGATCACCTCGACGTCGGGCAGTGACTGCGACAGCACCGAGTCGAGGCAGGCGCGCAGATAGCCCTGCACCTGGTGGACCGGGACGATGACGGAGAAGCGGGGCATGTGGATCCTGGGTTCCCTCAGGGGCGGTGACGGTCGGGTTCGAGCAGCCGGTCGACGGCGCGGGCCGCCGCACCGCCGTCGTCGAGGTGGCAGAAGGTCGCGCGGAAGTGCGCGTACGCGTCGGCGCTGTGCCGTGCCACGGTGCCGAGGTCGCGCAGCGCGCCCGCCAGGTCGGCGGTGGACTGCAGCAGCGGGCCCGGGGCCTGGGCCTCGAAGTCGGGGTAGAAGCCGCGCAGGGTGTCGCGGAAGTGCTCCAGGTCGGGGACGAGGAAGAGCATCGGGCGGCCGGTGTTGGCGAAGTCGGCCGCGGGGGAGGCGTAGTCGGTGACCAGGACGTCGGCGACCAGCAGCAGCTCCGCCACGTCCGGGTGGCAGGACACGTCGCGCACGAACCCGGAGCGCGGGGTGCGGACGCGGTCGGCGACCAGGGGGTGGGAGCGGAAGAGCAGCACGTGGTCGGTGCCCAGCGCGCGTTCGGCCTCCGCCAGGTCCAGGTGGGGCGACATGCGGTAGTGCTCGGCGTCGTACGCCAGGTCGTCGCGGCGCGTCGGCGCGTACAGCACGACGGTGCGGTCCCTGGGGATCCGCAGCCGGTCGCGCAGCGCGGCGGCCACCTTGCCGCGGTCGTCGGCGAAGAGCACGTCCGTGCGGGGCAGTCCCGTCTCGGCGACCGGGCCGTCGTAGCCGAGCGCGGCCCGCAGCAGCGGGGTGCTGTACGCGTTCGGCGACAGCAGCATGCTCCACTGGGCGCCCGGGTCGCGTGGCGGGCGGGGCAGGTGCACCAGGTCCGCGCACAGGGTGCCGGCGAGGTCCCGGCCGGTCCGCTTGAGGGGGGTGCCGTGCCAGGTCTGCAGCACGGTCTGGTCCGGGCGGCGCACGAACCACTCCGGCAGGTGCGTGTTGGTGACGACGTAGCGGCTGCGGGCGAGCGCCTCGTACCAGGCGGCGCTGTGCAGCACGACCGGCCGCGCGGACGCCGGCGGCGGGGCCTGGCCGTCCCTGACCACCCACAGGTGCTCCAGGCCGTCCGCGGCGCGGCGGCGCAGCAGCTCCTCGTGGACCGCGCGCGGCGAGTCGCCGTACGCCCGCCCGTCGAAGGCGCTGTAGAGCACCGAATCGCGGCGCGGCAGACCGCGGGTGCGCGGATGGTGGCTCTCGCGCAGCGCCCGCTGCCGGTACGGGCCGCGCTGCGGCTCCGGAACGGTGGGCCGGGCGTCGAGGAACAGCCGGTCGTGGAAGCGCCGGTCGACGGAGAAGGACTTGCCGCCCGCCTCCGCCGCCATCGGCAGCGCCTCGAACACCCCGGGCGCGACCCGCACCGGAGCTTCCGTGCCGGCGCCGTCGCGCAGGTGCAGGTACCAGCGGCCGGCGGGCAGCGGGACGGTGCCGGCGAGGGACTCCAGCGTGCCGGGGCGCAGGGTGGCGGTGAAACGGCGCCCCTCGTGCGGGCCCGGCCCCGCGGCGTCCTCCGGCGCGGACGGCAGCGGCGGGATCGCGCTGGACGGCGGCGGGAAGCCGGGGCGGCGTCCCGGTACGCCGTCGGCCTGGACCGGGACGGCGTGCTCCACGCGGTGCGTGCCGTGGCGCAGCACCAGCTCGGCCGGCCCGGGGGCGGAGCCGGGCGCGAGGCGGCCGGCCACGACCAGGGCGCCCTCGGCGGTCCAGCCGATGGCGTCGGCCACCGGCTGCGGGGTGCGGTCGCGCAGCACGAGCTTCCCCGACGCCTTCGCCTCGACCAGCAGCCGCCGCGGCGTCCCGCCGAGCCGGGGGTCGGTGCCCAGGTCGTAGTGCCCGGCGGGCAGCGCGCCGTCGAGGTGGACGGGGTCGGCGTGCCCGGGGCGCAGCAGCGCGACGTCCCAGCTGTCGGTGTCCTCCGGGCGGATCTCCTTGGGCCCGGCGTCCAGCGCGGGCCGGGCGGCCGCCAGGCCGGCGAGGGGCACGCGGGCCCGGCGGACGCCGTCGTCCGCCTCCCCGGGGACCGCCGGTTCCAGCGGGTACTCCAGCACGGTGGGCGTCGCGGAGTGCGTCAGCCGTGCCGCCGTCGCCTGTGGCGCGCCCGTGAAGTCCAGTTCCACCGCGGTGCCGTCGCCGGTCGCCCGGTGGCCGGTCAGCCGCCGCA
This sequence comes from Streptomyces sp. NPDC059718, assembly GCF_042733315.1. NCBI lineage: Bacteria > Bacillati > Actinomycetota > Actinomycetes > Kitasatosporales > Streptomycetaceae > Streptomyces > Streptomyces sp. NPDC059718. The sequence continues at coordinate 181,384 of NZ_JBHWGA010000012.1, read as the reverse complement.
CCTCCGGCTCCACCGACAGGTGCAGCCGCCCCTGCCGGTAGTACGGCACGAGCCGCATGCCGCCGCCGGCCGCGTACGACGGCGGGGACGCCCCCGAGCCCGCGTCCGCGGCCCGCAGGCCCGCCTTGCGGATGACCCCCTTCGCCGCGACGACCACCCCGAGCTGCCAGCGGCCGGCCCGTGGTTCGCCCTGGCGGCGGCCGGTGGTCAGCCGCGCCGGGTCGATGGTGATCTCGAAGCCCGACCAGTCGTAGCAGTGTTCCTCCTGGCGCGAGTTGAGGGTCGCGGCGGGCTCCTGCCGGATCCTGACCGGCAGCAGCACCACCTTGGCCCGGCGGCCGTGGCCGTGGACGGCGACCGCGGTGATGTGCGCGGCGCCCTTGCGGTCGGCGTCGATGTTGCGCAGGTAGGCGTAGCCGCGCAGGACGAGCCGGCCGTTCTCCCGCACCACCTCGCGCACCCGCGCCCGGACGGGGAAGTCCGCGCGCCGCAGCCGGGCCGCCGAGGCCGGCAGGGCGATCGGGCCGCCGTCGGCGCCGCGCAGTACCGCGCGCTTGCGCAGCGGCGGGCCGGTGACGCCGAAGCCGGCGGAGTTGCGCTGCTCGTGGTCGAGCACCGTCAGCAGGTCGTCGAGGCGGTCCTTGACGATCAGGTGCCACTTGATGCGCAGCCCGGCGGGCAGCTCGGGGAAGAGGGTGGGGTCGACCCGGGTGAGCCAGTCGCGGCAGCGGTCCATGAAGACCCGCCGGTACTCGGGGCCGGCCATCGGCAGGGCGTCGATGAAGTACAGCAGGTCGTCGGTGAGGACCGAGCGGTCGTAGGCCCGTTTGAAGGAGGTCCAGCGCGTGCGGGCCGGGTCGCCGAGGAAGCGGCTGACGTGGTCGACGGCGGCGATCCGGTCGCGCACGCCCTTGACGTCGGTGCGGCGCCGGGTGATGGAGCCCTCGCGGATCCGCCAGTAGTAGACGTGCTCGTGCGTCACGTCGACGGCGTCGGCGAGGAAGTGCGCGGGGATGGTGAGCGGGGTGTCCTCGTAGAGCACGCCCTCGGGGAAGGCGAGGCGGTGCCGCTCCCAGAAGGAGCGGCGGAAGACCTTGTTCCAGGCGACCCGGTCGGACAGCAGGCTCAGGTCCCGGGTGATGTGGGTGCCGGTGACGGTGCGGGTCATGTCCCGGTGCTGCCAGGCCTGGCTGCGGCCGTCGGCGGTCAGCCGCCACACGTTGCCGGTCGCGAAGTCCGAGCCCGAGCCGTCCAGCAGGCCCACCAGCCGCTCGTAGGCGCGCGGCGGCAGGATGTCGTCGCTGTCGAGGAAGCACAGGTACTCGGTGCGCGGGTCGGCGTGGCGGGTGCCGGTGTTGCGGGCGTGGCCCAGTCCGCCGTTGTCCTGCCGGACCAGGCGGAAGCGCGGGTCGCGGTCGGCGAAGCCCTGGGCGATCTCCGGGCCGGAGTCGGTGGAGCCGTCGTCCACCATGACCACGTCGAGCGCGTCGAAGGTCTGTGCGGAGACCGAGCGCAGGCATTCCTGCAGCCAGCTCTCGACGTTGTGGACCGGGACGACGACCGTGAGGCGGGGCGTGCGCGACACCATGGTGACGTGGCCCTTTCCGGACGAGGGCGACAGGGGGCGAGGGGTTCAACTCGTGATCGCGTCCTCGGTCACCTCGCCTGCGCCTTTCGGGTGATCCACCGGGCGCCGGGGGCCGCTCCTGCCTACGCTCGGCGCTATGCCTCGGTTCAGTGTGATCGTCCCGGTATGGAAGACCCAGGGTTACGTCCGTGCGTGCCTGGAGTCGGTGCTCGGGCAGCGGTACGCGGACCTGGAGCTGATCGCGGTCGACGACTGCTCGCCCGACGGGTCGGCCGCCGTGGTCGACGAGGTCGCCGCCGCCGACCCCAGGGTGCTCCCGCTGCGGCGGCCCCGCAACGCAGGGCCCGGCCCGGCCCGGAACGCGGGGGCGGCCCGGGCCAGCGGCGACTACCTGCTCTTCCTCGACTCCGACGACCTCCTCGCGCCCGGCGCCCTGACCGCCCTCGACGCGAGGCTGCGGGCCACCGGTGACCCGGAGGTGCTGCTCTTCGACCACGACCGGCTCGACGTGTGGGAGCACCGTACGGAGAGCGGGGACGGCGACTTCCTGCAGGCGGCCGCGCTCGCCGGGCACGCCGTCTTCCGGGCCACCGAGCGCCCCGAGTGCCTGACCGTGTTCCCCGCCGCCTGGAACCGGGTAGTGCGGCGCGACTACTGGTCCGGGTTCGGTTTCGGCGCCGGGCCGTACGAGGACGTCCCGGTGGCGTACGAGATGCTGCTCGCCGCCCCGCGGATCGCCTGCCTGGACCGGGTCTGCGTCACGTGGCGCGGGCGCCGCCGCGGCAGCTTCTCCAGTACGCCGGGCCCGCGGCACCTCGTCCTGGCCGACCGGTACGACACGCTGCTGGCCCGGCACGACCTGCCGGTGCTGCGCGCCGAGCGGGACCGGCGGCTCACGGCCGTCCTGGACGACCCCGGGCGGCTGCGCCCGCAGGACCGCGCCGCCTTCTTCCGCCGCGCCGGGCTGCCGGGCACCTTCGCCGCCCACCGTGCCGCGGAGCTGGGCACCCGGGCCGCCCGGCGGCTGCGCACGCACCGCAACGCGGCCGCCCGCGAGGTGTACCGCCGCTGGTACGCCCTGGAACGCCGCCGCCCGCTCGACGACGACCTGGTGGTGTACGCGGCGTACTGGAACCGGGGGGTGCTGTGCAGCCCCGCCGCGATCCACCGCAAGGCCCGCGAGCTCGCCCCGCACCTGCACGGGGTGTGGGTGGTCCGGCGCGGTGCGCAGGACGCGGTCCCCGAGGGCGTCGACCGGGTGGAGGCGAACTCCCGCCGCTACTGGGAGCTGCTGGCCCGTGCCCGCTTCCTGGTGAACAACGCCAACTTCACCGGGGAGGTCGTCAAGCGCCCGGGCCAGGTCTACCTGCAGACCCACCACGGCACCCCGCTCAAGCACATGGGCATGGACCTGCGCGCCCACCCCGCGGTGGCCAAGGGCATGAACTTCCGCCGCCTGCTGGACCACGCCGACCAGTGGGACTACTCCCTGTCCGCCAACCCCCACTCCAGCGAGGTCTGGGAGCGGGTCTACCCCGGCGACTACCTGACGCTGCCGACCGGCTACCCCCGCAACGACGTCTATTTCACCGCGGGCGCCGACGACGTGCGGCGGATCCGGGCCCGGCTGGGCATCCCGGACGGGGTCAGGGCGATCCTGTACGCCCCCACGCACCGCGACTACCAGCGGGAGTTCGTCCCGCAGCTGGACCTCGCCCGGCTGTGCCGGGCGCTGGGGCGGGAGTACCTGGTGCTGGTCCGCGCGCACTACTTCTACCCCGGGGCCGGCCCGGTGGCGCTGCCGGAGGGGGCGCTGGACGTCTCCGCGCACACACCGCTGGAGGACCTGTGCCTGGCCTCCGACGCGCTGCTCACCGACTACTCGTCGCTGATGTTCGACTACGCCAACCTCGACCGCCCGATCGTGGTCCACGCCGCCGACTGGGAGGTGTACCGGGCCGCCCGCGGGGTCTACTTCGACCTGGTCTCCGGGCGCCCCGGCGACACCCCGGGCGTGGTCGCCCGCGACGAGGCCGCGATCGCCACCGCCTTCCGCTCCGGCGCCTGGGCCTCACCGGAGGCGGCCGAGCTGCGGGCGGCCTTCCGGGCCCGCTTCTGCCCCTGGGACGACGGCCGCGCCGCCGAACGCGCCGTACGGCGGGTGCTGCTCGGCGAACCGGAACTGCTGCCCGTCCTCAAGCCGGACGAGCGCAGCCCCGCGCCGCCGCCGTGAGCCGTCAGGGGCGGGCCGCCGGGGCGGGGGCGCGGCGCTCCGGGGGGAGGGGGGCCGGCTGGCCGCCGTCCTCGCCGAGGAAGACCCGCCGTACGACCCGCTCGGCGGCGTGGCCGTCGTCCCACGGGCAGAAGTGGGCCCGGAACGCGGCCCGCGACTGGGCCGAACGGGGGCCGCGCCAGGTGTCCGTGGTGAGGATGGACAGGAGTTCGTCCTCACTCCGGGCGACCGGCCCGGGGGCTTCGGCGGTGATGTCGAAGTAGGTGCCGCGGGCGGCCCGGTAGGCCGTCCAGTCCTCGGCGTGGACCACGATCGGGCGGTCGAGGCCGGCGTAGTCGAACATCAGGGGGGAGTAGTCGGTCACCAGGGCGTCCGCCGCCAGGCACAGCTCCTGGACCGACGGGTGGGCGGAGACGTCCAGCACGGTGTCCGGCAGCCCCTCGGGGAGCGTGCCCGAGCCGCCGTGGCCGTCCGGTGCCCGGTACAGGACCACGTGGCCGGGGCCGAGCTCACGGGCCAGCCGGACCAGGTCGACGGGCGGGTGGAAGCCGCGCCGGTAGTCGCGGTGCGCGGGCGCGTACAGGATCGCGGTGGACTGCGGCGGGATGCCCAGCCGGGCCCGGATCCGCCGCACGTCGTCGGCGTCGGCGCGCAGCAGGACGTCGTTGCCGGGCCGCCCGTGCTCCAAGGTGGTGTAGCCGGCGGGGTAGGCCCGCTCCCAGACCACCGTCGAGTGCGGGTTGGCGGACAGGCAGAAGTCCCAGCGGTCGGTGTGGGCCAGCATCCGGGCGAAGTCCCGGCCCGCCGAGGCGGCCGGGTGTCCCTGGACGTCCAGGCCCGTGCGGCCGAGCGGGGTGCCCTGGTGGGTGTGGAGGTTCACCTGGCCGCGCCGCTTGCGGTAGGCGTGCGGGAAGTTGACGTCGTTGACCAGGTAGGTGGCGCGCGCCAGCGCCGTCCAGTACGCGGGCGAGCCGGGCTGGAGCCGGCGTACGCCGCGCGGCAGGGTGGCCGCGTACGCCGGGGTCGTGATCCACGCGGTGCGCAGGTGCGGGGCCAGGTCGCGGACGGCGGCCTCCAGGGCGGCGGGGTCGCCGCCGTAGCCGGCGTAGCGGCGGGCCGCGAAGACGGCGAGGTCCGGGTCGAGACGGCGCCGCCGCTGGATCCGGTAGTGCAGCCGCAGGCCCGCCTCCCGGGCCGCCCGGGCGGTGTCCTTCACCAGCCGCCGCAGTCTCCTGCGCAGCGCGTTGGCGGTGCGCACGGCGTCGAAGACCTGCCGCGCGCCGAGCCGCACGAGCAGCCGCCGGGTGCCGCCGGGGACGCCGTGCGGACGGGAGCCGGGCTCCTGCGGGCGGTAGCGGCGGAAGTGGACGCTGCAGCGCTGGAAGTAGACGCCCCGGGCCGAGCGGGGCAGCCGGCCGGGGGTGTTGTAGACCGCCAGCAGGTGGTCGGTCATCCGGCTGAAGAGGGCGGCCCGCCAGCCGTCGAGGGCGGGGTTGCGGTCGAGGAAGGCGAAGACCCGGTCGTACTGGTCGAAGACGTCGAAGTGCCGGCTGCTGGTGGTGCGCAGGATGCTGCCCCGGCGGCGCTGCCGGTAGTGCACGCAGACCCGGTCGAGCACCGCGATGCTGCGGGCGGACAGCAGCAGGGGGTAGGTCCAGGGGACGTCCTCGTACCAGCCGGGCGGGAAGGCGAGGTCGCGGCGCTGGACGAACTCCCGCCGGTACGCCTTGTTCCAGGCCACCGGCAGCAGCCGCAGCAGCTCGGGCCGGTCGTCGAGGGGCCCGGCGGGGCGTGCGTCCTGGGCGAGCAGGGGGGCCCGCTGGTTGCGCACGACGCGGCCGTCCCAGTAGGTGCGGGCGTAGTCGTAGACCAGCACGTCCGGCTCGGCGGTCTCCTTCAGGCGGTCGGCGACGGCCTGCAGGGAGCCGGGCGCGAGGGTGTCGTCGCTGTCGAGGAAGAGCAGGTAGTCCCCGGTGGCGCGGGCCATCCCGGCGTTGCGGGCCGGGCCGAGGCCCACGTTCTCCTTCAGGTGCAGGACGGTCACCCTGCGGTCGCGGGCCGCGAAGCCGTCGAGGATGGCACCGCTCGCGTCCGGGGAGCGGTCGTCGACGGCGATCACCTCGAAGTCCGAGAAGCTCTGCCCGAGCACGGACTCCAGGCACTCGTGCAGGTAGGCCTGCACCTTGTGGGCGGGCACGATGACGCTGAACCGGGGCAAGGCAGCACATCCGTAATGTCGGCTTACGCGGCGTATGCCCGTTATATCCCGGGCATACGTCGCGTACGGCGACCCGTCCGACGACGGAGTGTTGCCCCTCTGGCCTGCGGAGGGTTACGGGGTCACTTCACGGCGCCCGCCATGACGCCGGAGACGAACTGGCGCTGGAAGGCGAAGAAGACGACCAGCGGGACCACCATCGACACGAAGGCCCCCGGTGCCAGGACGTCGATGTTGTTGCCGAACTGCCGGACCTGCTGCTGCAGCGCGACCGTGATGGGCTGCGAGCCGCTGTTGGAGAAGATCAGCGCCACCAGCATGTCGTTCCACACCCACAGGAACTGGAAGATGCCGAGCGAGGCGATCGCCGGGCCGCCCAGGGGCATGATCACGGTGGCGAACAGCCGCAGCTCGCCCGCGCCGTCCAACCGGGCCGCCTCCAGCAGCTCCCGCGGGATCTCCGCGAAGAAGTTGCGCAGCAGGAAGACGGCGAACGGCAGGCCGAAGCCGACGTGGAAGAGCACCACGCCGATGATGTCGCCGAAGATCCCGATCTCCCCGAACAGCTTCGCCACCGGGATGAGCGCGATCTGCACCGGCACCACCAGCAGCCCCACCACCACGAGGAACAGCCAGTCCCGGCCCGGGAACTCCATCCAGGCGAAGGCGTAGCCCGCCAGCGCCCCGATCACCACCACCAGCAGCGTGGCCGGCACCGTGATCAGGGCGGTGTTGACCAGAGAGGAGGTGACGGCGTCGTTGCCGAGCAGTTTCCGGTAGTTGGTGACGGTCAGCTGCGAGGGCGTGGTGAGCACCTTCCACCAGCCGGAGTCGGCGATGTCCACCGGCCCCCGGAAGGAGGAGATCAGCAGCCCCACGGTCGGCATCAGCCAGAACAGGGCCACCAGCACCAGGACCACCCGCAGCACCCCGCCGCCGGTGCGGGCCGCCACCCGCGAGGCGAAGGACTGCCGGGCGGCGGCCGCGGTGGCCCGGGCCTCGGCGGGGCCCGCCGGTTCCGCTGTGCCTGCGACGGTCGTCATCGTCGGGCCTCCCTGCGCAGTCGGCGGATGTTGAAGACCATGACCGGGACGACCAGCAGCAGCAGGACCACACCGATCGCGCTGCCCACGCCCTGGTCGTTGCCGGCCCCGAAGGAGGACAGGTACAGCTGCAGGGCCAGGACGTTGGCCTCGTCCTTGGAGGTGTCGGGCGCGACGATGTAGACCAGGTCGAAGATCTTCATCACGTTGATCATGAGTGTCACGACGACCACGACCAGCACCGGCGCCAGCAGCGGCACGGTGATCCTGCGGAAGACCTGCCACTCGTTGGCGCCGTCGATGCGCGCCGCCTCCATCAGCTCCCGCGGCACCCCCGCCAGGCCCGCCGCGATGAGCACCATGGCGAAGCCCGCCCACATCCACAGGTACGACCCGATGATGGCGGGCGTCACCAGGGTGGGGCCGAGCCAGTCGACACCGTTGTACGGCTCCGCGAAGTTCGACGCCGGCAGCCGCAGTCGGGCCCCGGCCGCCGAGGCGGGCAGCGCGAAGGTGCCGTCCGTGCCGGAGGTGGCCGAGGCCACCACCCGTCCGTCGCGCACGGCCTCGACCTTGACGCCCTCCAGCGCCTTCTCGCCGGCGTCGATCACCCCGGGCTCGCCGCCGCCGCCCGGCTTGAAGTCCAGCCACACGGTGCCGGTCACCCCGGGGCCCGCGGCGGCCTGCCGGGCGTCCGCGGTGCCCGCGGGCAGCTTCGCCGCGGGGATGCCGATCAGCGGCAGCCCGACCGCCGTCCCCTGCCCGGCGGTGTCCCGCGTGGTGTACGAGCCCCCTCCCGAGGCCGCCAGCGAGCCGTTCGGCCGCGGCCGGGCCCCGGGGTACGCCGAGGACTCGGCGAAGGTGTCGTGGACACCGACCACGACCGCGTTGGCCGCGCCGCGCGCCGGGTCCTGCTCGTACACCAGCCGGAAGATGATCCCGGCCGCCAGCATCGAGATCGCCATCGGCATGAAGACGACCAGCTTGAAGGCGGTGCCCCAGCTCACCCGCTCGGTGAGCACGGCGAAGACCAGCCCGAGGGCCGTGGCCAGCACCGGCGCCACGACCACCCAGACCGCGGTGTTGCGCAGTGCCGTCAGGGTGCTGTCGTCGCTGAAGACCGAGGCGTAGTTGTGCAGGCCGACGAAACCCGAGCCGGCCCTGTCGAACAGGCTGCGCCAGGTGGTGTACCCGATCGGGTACACCACCAGCGCGCCCAGCAGCACCAGCGCGGGCAGCAGGAACAGTCCCGCCACCCAGCGCCGGGTGCCCATGACGCTCCTGCCCGGGGCGGAGGGAGCGCCGCCGGGAGCGGCCGGCCCCTTCGCCGTGGCCGCCGTCGCCATCGTGGCCGCCTATCCGGCGTACGCCTTGGCGGCGTCCGCTTCCAGCTTGGCCTGCGTGCCGGCGACGTCGGAGGGGTTCCTCAGGAAGTCCTGCAGGTCCTTCCACTCGCCCTTGCCCGCGGTGCCGCCGAAGGCCGCCGGGGCCTGGTCGGACATGTCAAAGCGGAAGTCGTCGCCCGCCGCGACCAGGCCCTGGGCGATCGACCGCGAGACCTCGTCCGGGTACGCCGACAGGTTCAGCGACTTGTTCGGCGAGACGAAGCCGCCCGAGGAGGCCCACACCCGCGCCGCGTCGGTGGAGGCGAGGAAGGTCAGCAGCGCCTGCGCGCCCTTGTTGTCCTTCAGCGCCACGGCGACGTCACCGCCGCTGACCACCGGCGCCTTGCCGGAGCCCACCGCGGGGAAGGGGAAGACCTTGGCGTCCTCGCCCACCTTCGCCTTGGTGTTGTCGCCGATGAACGCGCCGACGAAGTCGCCCTCGTAGACCATGCCGGCCTTCGGCGGGTTGCCGGTGAAGGTCTGCGTCACGGACTTCGGGAAGTCGGTCTTGAGCGCGCCGCTCTGCCCGCCGGCGATCAGGTCCTTCTTGCCGAAGAGCTGGGCGAGGGTGGTGAGCGCGTCCTTCACCGAGGGATCGGTCCACTTGATCTTGTGCTCGGCCAGCTGGTCGTACTTCTCAGGCCCGGCCTGGGAGAGGTAGATGTTCTCGAACCAGTCGGTGAGGGTCCAGCCGTCCGCGCCGCCGACCGATACCGGGGGAGTGCCCGACTCGAAGAGGGTCTCGGCGGTCTGGAGGAAGTCGTCCCAGGTACCCGGCGGTTCGGAGACCCCGGCGTTCTCGAAGGCCGCGGTGTTGTACCAGACCAGCGACTTGTTGGCGGCCTTGGCGTAGACGCCGTACTGCTTGCCCTCGTACGCGCCCAGGTCCTTCCAGCCCGTGGTGAAGTTCTTGTCGAGCTGCGCCTGGACGTCGGAGGAGAGCGGCTTCAGCCAGCCCTTCTGCGCGAACTGCCGTAACACGCCGACCTGCGGGAGGAACGCCACGTCCGGCGGCTGGCCGCCCTCGATCTTCGTGCCGAGGAAGGTGGAGACGTTGTCGCCGGTGGGCACGAAGCCGACCTCGGCCCCGGTGCGCTGGGTGAACTCGTCCAGCACCTTCTGGAAGTTCTTCTGCTCCGGCCCGGTCCACACCGCCGCGACCTCGAGCTTCTGGCCCTTGAGGTCCGGCAGCGAGACGCTCCCGCTGCCACCGGAACTGCTCTGGCTCCCACCGGGGTCGCCCTTGTCGTCGTCGCCTCCGCCGCACCCGGCGGCCGTCAGCGCCAGGGCGGCCGTCGCCACGGCGGCGATGACCGCTTCGCGTGTACGTCGCGTGCGCCTGCTGGATGTCCGCATCTGCCTGCCCATCCCCTCAGCGCGGACCCGCGCCGCGGTGGCAGCCCGCCGCATGGCCGTGGCAGCTGCGCCGGGCGTCCCGTCCCCGCGTCATCCGCTGTTCCGCGTTCAGTCCTACGCCCTGTCTGATAACCGCCGCAATAGCGCCTCAGCGCACGGCGGTTGGATCGTGACCTTCATGTGACCGGCGGTGCGGCCGGCGCAGGGGACCGGGAGGGCTCAGAGCAGCGGCGGCACCGGATCGGCCGCCGCGGACTCCGCGGCACGCTGCAGGGCGCTGGCCAGCAGGGCGAGGTCGGTGGGGCCGTTGCCCAGTTCGCGGACCGGGCGGCGGGTCGGCGGATCGCCCATGCGCTCCCATTCCAGCGGGACCACCGTGGGCCGCAGGGTCGCCGTACGCGGGATCCGGCCACTGACCCGTCCGGCCTGGAAGGCCGTGACCGCTCCGTCCGGCCGGCGCAGGTAACCCCGGCCCGGCAGGGCGTCGTCGACGGTCGCCGGCTCCTCGACGGCGACCAGCAGCGCGGCCGACTCCGGCTCCTCGGTGCGCAGCGCGATCCGCAGCCGCGCCGCGTCGTCGGTGTCGGTGCCCGCGGTGCGCTCCGGGCGGCCGGTCGCGGCGACCAGGTGGACGCCGAGACGCTCGCCGTCGCGCGCCACGCCCTCCAGGGCGCGGACCACCGAGCCCGCGGCGGGCCGGCCGGGACTGCCCAGCGCGGGGGCGACCAGGACGTCGAAGTCGTCCACCACGACGACCAGCCGGGGCAGCGGCTCGGTGGTGCGGGTCCGTACCCGCACCGCACCGCGCACCTGCGGGTCGGCGGCACCGGCCGGGGCGTGGCCCGGCTCCACCTGGCGGGGCACCGCGGGCAGCCGGCGGCGCTCGTGCCACTGCGCGAAGTCGCCCCCGTCCAGCAGCTCGTCACGGCGCCTCAGCTCCGCCGTGAGCGCCTGCGCGAACTCGCGCATCCGCACCGGGTCGGAGGCGGACAGATAGGTGGAGACGTGCGGGAGGTCGGTGCAGGTGCGCAGCCCCTCGCCGCGCTCCGACCCGGCGCCGTCGACGAGGACCAGGGCCAGCCGGTCCGGCCGCTCGCCCGCGGACAGGGCGGCGGCCACCGAACGCAGCAGTTCGGTCTTGCCGGAGCCCGCGGCGCCGCCGACCAGCAGGTGCGGTCCCTCGCCGACCAGGTCGACCAGGACCCGGCCCTCCGGGCCGGCGCCCAGGACCGCCGCGGCCGCACCGCCGGAGGGAGCGGGCTCGGCCCAGCGGGTCGCGATCTTCGCCGGGGTGGCGAGCGCCAGGTCCAGCTCGTCCAGCAGCCGGGCCGTGGGCGGCAGCGCGGAGCGCGTACGGCGGGGCGCGGCGGCGTCGCCCTCGCGCAGCGGGGCGAGGGCGCGCGCGAAACGCTCGGCCCAGGCCGCCGACACCGCCTCCATGGTCATGTGCTCCGGCCCGTGCGGCTCCATCCGCAGCGTCGTCGCGACGTCGCCCTCCAGTACGGCGACGGCACCGCACCCGGCGGCCAGCCGCTCCGGGCTCTCGGCCAGGCACAGCAGGTGCACCCCGACCGACGGGCCGGCGGCCGCGATGCGGCCGGTGGCCTCGCGCAGATAGGCCGAGCCCGGGTCGCCGTCCACCACCAGCAGGGTGTACGGGCCCTCGCGGCGTGCCGCGGCCTCGGCCACCTCCTCCGGGGAGGCGGTCGCCCAGCCCGTGCCGAGCGGGCCCTCCTCGATGCGCCGGACCACCTCGGAGACGCGGGCCTCCGCCTGCTCCCGGTCCGTGGCGGTGAGCAACCGGCAGTCCTGGCCGTGCGCCGGGCGCAGATGCGGCAGCCAGTTCAGCCACCCCCACTCCTCGGCCCGCTGTTCGGCGGGACGGGAGCGGTCGGCGTTGACCAGGACGACCTCCAGCACGCCGGGCGGGTGCAGGGCGCACAGCTGGGCGATCACCGCCCGGGCCAGCCCGGACAGCCGGGGACGCGGTCCGGCGAGGCCCAGCACATGGGTGTGCGGGTCGCGCAGGTCGACGGTGAACGGCACGGCGGGCAGCGTCCGGAAGCCGTCCTCGGCGGTCAGGTCGGCGGTGCCGAGCCGGACCGTGAGCAGGTCGGGATGGCCGAGGGCGCGCTCCCACAGCCGCGGGCCCGGCCCGAGCGCGGTGAGCAGGACGGCCGCGGGATCGGGCCAGCGCTCGCGCAGCGCGGCGGCGTCGGCCTGGTCGTACGTCGTCCCGCCGCCCCCGGGGCCGTCGGCGCCCGGGGCGCCGCGTCCGGCCGCCAGGCGCCTGGCCCAGCCCCCTATGGCCCCGGCCATCCGGCTGCCGGCCTCCGCGGCCTTCCCGCCGCCGCGCCGGCCCTGGGGCAGCGCGACCGTGCGGGTCTGCTCGGACAGGCCGCGCTGCGGGGTGTCCCGCCGGGCCGGGGTGCCCGGCGCGCCCTCCGCCGGCCCCGGTCCGGGCGCGGGAGCGGCCAGGGCGTCCACGCCGACGTTCCCGGCGCCGGTGCCGGTGGTCGTCGGACCGTCGGCGGGCACCGCGTCCCGGGCGGTGGGCCGCTCCCGGGTGCCGTCGGCGGGACGGGCGGGACGCCAGATCGCCACGGGGCCGCTGTCCGGCCAGGAGGTCGGGGGGAGGGACACCTGGAGGTGCCCCTCGGCGTCGGGGACGGCGGGGACGGAGGCGGGCGGCGGGGGGACGGCCGAGCCCGGGGGCGTCGGCTCCAGCCGGAGGGTCGACTCGCCGATCCGCAGCAGCGTGCCGGCGGGGAAGGGGACCGCGCGCTCGCCCACGGGAGCCCCGTCGAGGGTGGTGCCGTTGGTGGAGCCGAGGTCGACGACGGTGACCCGGCCCTCGCCGTCCACCGTGATGGCACAGTGCAGCCGTGAGACATCGGGGTCGTCCAGCGGGACGTCCGCGTCCGCGGACCGGCCGACCCGGATCCGGCCGCCCTGCAGCAGGTGGACGCCGCCCGCGTCGGGCCCGCCGACGACGTGCAGCCGGGCGGCGGCCGTGGGACGGCCGCCGTCGTGCCCGTCGGCGGGGGAGTGCAGCGACAGGACGGCGCCGTCGAGCAGGGGCGGTACGCCGAGGACGGCGGTGGCCGGGTCCAGGCGCTCGGCGCCCGCGTACAGCGGGGGCGTGGACTTGCCGGCCCGCGCGGGCTGGCCGGAGCCGCCCGAGCCGGACGCGAGGGCGCCGGCCACGGCGCTCAGAGGAGTGCCCGCGGGCGCGGTGACCAGCACGTCGCAGGAGCGCGCCGCGCGGCCGCCGCGCGGCCCGAGAACGGTCAGCCGGATCTGCATCTCCGTCCACGGTCCCTTCTGCCCGGATCCACCGCGGTGCGGGCCCCCGACCCCACCCCGCCGTGCCCGGGACGTCGACACGTACAAGAACGGACCGGCGGGCTCCCCTTGCTCGGCTGACCCAGCCGGCTCGGCGATGCGCGTTCCGCGACACGCATCCTCCCACCCGCCGCCGACAGCTCGCCGCCGGTGCCCACCTTTGCGATCTTGAATGGTCAGCATTGGGCGGAAAAAGCAACCAAACGACCGTACCCCGCGTCCTAACCCCACACCCGCCCCGTACCGGAACGCAGCCCCGCTCCCACGTGGCGGCACTACAGTGGGCGAAACAGGCCACGGACCAGGCCAAGATCCAGGGAGCGCGAACGTGCGGCCGGTAGGCAGCAAATACGAACTGGTGGAGCCGCTCGGGCGCGGAGCCACGGGCACCGTGTGGCGGTCCCAGGTGCGGGACACCGGCGAGGTCGTCGCGATCAAGGTGCTCAAGGAGGAGCTGGCGGGCGATCCCGACATCGTCATGCGCTTCCTCCGGGAGCGGTCGGTCCTGCTGAGGCTGCGCCACCCGCACATCGTCCGGGTCCGCGACCTGGTCGTGGAGGGTGAGCTGCTCGCCCTGGTGATGGACCTGGTCGAGGGTCCCGACCTCTACCGCTACCTGCGCGAGAACGGCCCGTTCTCGCCGGTCGGCGGCGCCCTGCTGACCGCCGCCGTGGCCGACGCGCTGGCCGCCAGCCACGCCGACGGCGTGGTCCACCGCGACCTCAAGCCCGCCAACGTCCTGCTCGCCACCGTCGCCGGCCCGGACGGCACCCAGCAGATGCACCCGATGCTGACCGACTTCGGCATCGCGCGGCTGGCGGACTCGCCCGGCGTCACCCGCACCCACGAGTTCGTGGGCACGCCCGCCTACATAGCGCCGGAGTCGGCCCAGGGCCGTCCGCAGACCTCCGCGGTGGACATCTACGGCGCCGGCATCCTCCTGTACGAACTGGTCACCGGCCGCCCGCCGTTCCGGGGCGAGAGCGCGCTCGAAGTGCTGCACCAGCACCTGAGCGAGGAGCCGCGCCGTCCCTCCATCGTGCCCGAACCGCTGTGGACGGTGATAGAGCGCTGCCTGCGCAAGGAGCCGGGCGAGCGCCCGAGCGCCGAGAACCTGGCGCGCGCCCTGCGCGTCGTCGCGGCGGGCGTGGGCGTGCACTCCTCCCCGGCGCAGTCCGAGGCGGCGCTCGGCGTCGCCGCGCTGCTCGCGCCGGACCCGGCACCGGCCACCGTCCCGGACACCCCGCTCGTCCCGCCGGGCACCGCCGACCCCACCCAGGTGCTGCCGAACCGGTCGCCCGTCGGCGCGTACGACGCGTACGACCCCAATGCGGCCACCAGCGTCCTGCCCGCCTCGGCGGGGGGCGCCGCCGACGCGACCCGGGTGATCCCGGGGGGCTCGGCACCGACCGCGTCCGGCGACGGCACCCGGGTGATGCCGCCGGTGCCGGACGGACCGTCGGACTCCGGTGTCCCGCAGGGCCCGCATCCGTGGGAGTCGCAGCTCAACCGCGCCCGTGCGCGCGCCGAGCAGACCGAGATCCAGTACCTGGACCCGGAGCAGGACCCGCTGCGCCGCAGGCCGCGCCGGCAGCCCGCCCAGCAGCCGCAACAGCCTCAGCAGCCTCCCCAGGCGTACCAGCAGCGGCCGCAGCAGCCCCCTCAGTACCGGCAGCCCTCGCAGCCCGCCTACGCCCCGCAGCCGCATCCGCAGCAGTACGGCCAGCAGCCGCAGCCCCAGCAGTACGCGCCGCGGCCGCAGCAGCCCGCGCCGCGCTACGAGCAGCCGCAGCACCAGCGGTACGAGCCGCAGCGCCCGCCCGCGCCCGAGCCGGCCCCGCGCCGCGAGCCGCGCCCCCGCAGCGCCAACCCGATGAAGATCCCGGGACTGGGGTGCCTCAAGGGCTGCTTCACGATGATCGTCGTGCTGGTCGTGATCTTCATGCTGGCCTGGTACCTCACCCCCCTGCAGGACTGGCTGAACACGGGCAAGGGCCTGTGGGACACCGTGACCGGCTGGATCAGCGAGGTGTGGAACTGGGTCTCCACCATCGGTGACACCGCCAACAGCGCCCCGGACGTCCCGAACGTCCCCGGCGGCAACCAATAACGGCGTGCGGCGGCGCCCCCGGCCGGGGGCGCCGGCAGCCGCGCCCCCAACTGAGCGAGCCGGGGCGGCGGATGACGTGGCGCCACCCGCCTGCGGGGCCCGGTTCCGTCAACGCCGAGCGGTGCGTCGTCACCTCTCCGATCCGCCGATGTTGGTGATTTGTCGACTTCTGGAGGGTGATTTCTCCCGGAGAAGCCGCACTCACCCCTGACAGGTTCCCCCAACCGGCTCGCATCCGCGTAGCTTTGTCGCCAACACGACGGCACGTCGGAGGAGTCGGAGCAGCCTTGGGACGGAAGATCGGCAGCCGGTACACCGCACACCAGGTGCTGGGGCGGGGTTCCGCCGGCACGGTGTGGCTGGGCGAGGGCCCCGAAGGCCCGGTCGCCATCAAGCTGCTGCGCGAGGACCTCGCCTCCGACCAGGACCTCGTCGGCCGCTTCGTCCAGGAGCGCACGGCCCTGCTGGCGCTCCACCACCCGCACATCGTCGGCATCCGTGACCTGGTGGTCGACGGTTCCGACCTCGCGCTCGTCATGGAACTCGTCCGCGGCACGGACCTGCGCTCCCGGCTGGAGCGCGAACGCAGGCTCACCCCCGAGGCGGCCGTCTCCATCACCGCGGACGTCGCGGACGGGCTGGCCGCGGCCCACGCCGCGGGCGTCGTCCACCGCGACGTCAAGCCGGAGAACGTGCTGCTGGACTCCGCCGCCCCGCCCGGACCGGGCGGGGCGCCCCCGGCACTGCTCACCGACTTCGGCATCGCCCGGCTGGTCGACTCCCCGCGCCGCACCCGGGCCACCCGCATCATCGGCACCCCCGACTACCTGGCCCCGGAGATCATCGAAGGTCTGCCGCCGCGTGCCTCCGTCGACATCTACGCCCTCGCCACCGTCCTGTACGAGCTGCTCGCCGGCTTCACCCCGTTCGGCGGCGGTCACCCGGGCGCGGTGCTGCGCCGGCACGTCACCGAGTCCGTCGCGCCGCTGCCCGACCTGCCCGACGAGCTGTGGCAGTTGCTCTCCCAGTGCCTGGCCAAGGCCCCCGCCTCCCGGCTGAGGGCGGCCGAGGTCGGCGCGCGGCTGCGCGAGCTGCTGCCCGCGCTCGCCGGGCTGCCCCCGCTGGAGGTGGACGCGCCCGGCGACCACCACGGCGAGGACGCGTACGACCGGGAGTCCGGTTCCGTCGCCGAGCCGTACGACCCGCCGGCCGGCCGGCCACGTGGTGCCGTGCCCCTGGTCCGCGGCTCCGCACCCGACTCCACGCGTGACACGCACACCAGCATCAAGCTGCCCACCGCGGAGGAGCTGGCCGGCGGCGGGTCCGCCGCGATGCCCGGCCAGCGCGCCCGGCACCGCCACCGGGCCGTCCCCGACGCGCTCCAGCGCCGCCGTGTCAAGATCGGCGCCGCGGCGGCGGCCGCCCTGGTCGTCGGGCTCGGCGGCTGGGCGATCGCGGCCTCCGGCTCCGATGACGACGGCGGCTCCAACAGCCGGGAGGACAAGCCGTCCGGGCAGGCCTCGACCACCCCGACCGCCCCCACCGGCGCCGCCGCCTCCCCGCAGGGCGCGGTCAGCACCCCGGCGGGCACCACCGAGGATGCCGCGCTGCGCTGGTCCGGCTACACGGCGCTGCCCCGCTTCCCGGACCACGACGTCCACCCGGTCGGCGGCCCCCGCGCGATCTCCGTCTCCGGGACGACGTACGTGTTCACCCGGGGCAGCGACAAGAACGTCTGGTACCTGGTCTCCGGCACCTGGCACCGGCTCACCGGGATAAGCGTCGCCGACGACCCCTCGGTCGTCTCCTCGCGCGCCGGGCAGCTGGACGTCTTCGCCCTCGGCACCGACCACAAGGTCTACCGCCGCACCCTCAGCGGCGGCGCGTGGGGCGACTGGTACCAGGTCGACCAGCCCGCCCGTTTCACCACGACCCCTGCCGCCGCCTCCTCCGCGCCCGGCCGGATCGACCTGGTGGGCTGCTCCGGCGGTGACCTCGTCACCTCCTCCTGGGTCGACGGCCGCTGGAACGCCTGGGCGCTGGTCCCCACCGCGGGCCGGGTCACCGCCGCCCCCGGGCTGGTCTCGGCCGCGTCCGGCACCCTGGACGCCTTCGCCGTCCGCAAGGCCGACGGCGCCGTGCTGCGCCTGCCGTACGTGAACGGCGCCTGGCGCCCCTCCGAGATCGTCACGGGCCTGGACGCCACGGGCCGTCCCGAACCCGCCGTCTCCGGCGGCCGGCTCTTCGTCCTCGCCCCCGCCGACGACGGGGCCCTGGCCGCCGCCGTCTCCGACGGCGGCACGTGGACGCCGGTGCCGCTGTCCGCCAGCACCCCCTCCCACCCCGGTCTGACCACGGCGGACGACACCCTGACCCTGTACCTGCGCCGCGCCGACGGCACGCTCGCCCACGCGTCGGCCCCCGTCACCGTCTGAGCGGCGCGGGACCTCCCGGCCGGTGGGCCGGGCCGCCCCGGCTCACCGGCGCGGCAATGCGCGGCGTGCCGGTACGCTGGGGGACGTGGCAGTCCTGGATGTATCCGAAGAGCTCAAGTCCCTCTCGTCGACCATGGCCTCGATCGAGGCCGTTCTGGACCTCGACAAGCTGAGGGCCGACATCGCCGTGCTCGAGGAGCAGGCGGCGGCGCCGTCGCTGTGGGACGACCCCGACGCGGCGCAGAAGATCACCAGCAAGCTGTCGCACCTGCAGGCCGAGGTCCGCAAGGCCGAGGCGCTGCGCGGCCGCATCGACGACCTCGGGGTGCTCTTCGAGCTCGCCGAGGCCGAGGACGACGCGGACACCCGCGCCGAGGCCGAGACCGAGCTGGAGTCGGTGCGCAAGGCGCTGGACGAGATGGAGGTCCGCACCCTCCTGTCCGGCGAGTACGACGCCCGTGAGGCGCTGGTCAACATCCGCGCCGAGGCCGGCGGTGTCGACGCCGCCGACTTCGCCGAGCAGTTGCAGCGGATGTACCTGCGCTGGTCCGAGCGGCACGGCTACCCGACCGAGATCTACGAGACCTCGTTCGCGGAAGAGGCCGGCATCAAGTCCACCACCTTCGTGGTGAAGGCGCCCTACGCCTACGGCACCCTCTCCGTCGAGCAGGGCACCCACCGCCTGGTGCGCATCTCGCCGTTCGACAACCAGGGCCGCCGCCAGACGTCCTTCGCGGGCGTCGAGGTGCTGCCCGTCGTCGAGCAGAGCGACCACGTCGAGATCGACGAGACCGAGCTGCGGATCGACGTCTACCGCGCCTCCGGCCCCGGCGGCCAGGGCGTCAACACCACCGACTCCGCGGTCCGGATCACCCACATCCCGACCGGCATCGTGGTCTCCTGCCAGAACGAGCGCTCGCAGATCCAGAACAAGGCCAGCGCGATGAACGTGCTGCAGGCCAAGCTGCTGGAGCGGCGCCGCCAGGAGGAGCAGGCCAAGATGGACGCCCTCAAGGGCGACGGCGGCAACTCCTGGGGCAACCAGATGCGTTCCTACGTCCTCCACCCGTACCAGATGGTCAAGGACCTGAGGACGGAGTACGAGGTCGGCAACCCCCAGGGCGTCCTCGACGGCGACATCGACGGCTTCCTCGAGGCGGGCATCCGCTGGCGCAAGCAGCAGGAGCAGGGCGCCGGCGTCTGACGCGTCGTCAGCGTCCCGGACTTCCACGACTGCCGCCCGACGGGCGGCAGTCGTCGCGTTCCGGGGCAGCCGAGCCCGCACGGGGGTGGCGCGGCTCCGGCCACGGGGGCGTGCGCGGACGGTCCGGCCCGGGCGCCGACGGTGCCGACCGCACCGTCGTCGGCGGCAGCGGATTGGTCACCCAGGGTCACGGCAACGCGAGCCGGCCGGGGTGCCGCCACGACGCTCGCGGGCGGTGCCGTTCCGCCCGAGGCCCCGCTTGAGCGGCTGCGGCCACGGCTGCGCGCTGCGAGGCCCACACCCGGACCCGGGAGCCCCCGTGCGTCCACAGGAGGCCCGGGAACGCCGCAGGGGCCCGCAACGTCGAATGCGCCGCGGGCCCCTGTGCTTGCTGTCTGTGTGCGCTGCGCTACACGGCGGCCTCGTGCACCACCCACGCCACCGCGAGCAGGGCGACCAGCAGGGCGATCAGTGCCGCCGGGGAGATGGCCGCGAAGGGGTTCTCCTGCTGCATGCGGGCGCGGTGGGCGCGGCAGACCGCACAGCGGCCCTCGCTGACGGGGCCGGCGCAGTTGGCGCACACCAGTCGGTCGACTGTCATGCGGTGGCCTCCTCCCAGGCGGCCTGGCGGCCGCTCCATGAACAACGCGCGACAGGGGCGGTACGTTCCCGAGCCCCCGACCACTGTGCCAGTTTCCGGGACGCTCGGCGCGCCCCGCGTGATTCCCGCGACTCCGAAGAGTGACGCATGTGGCCAATGCCTGCTTTGTCCCCCCGTGGTCGATGGATAAACCCGTCATCCCGGACCGCGGACTGCGCGGGCCGCGGCCATTCGCGTAAGGTCGCCTCCGATCCCCTGTATCCGGAGTGCAACCGTGATCCGATTCGACAACGTCACCAAGACCTACCCCCGGCAGAACCGTCCTGCACTTCGGGACGTGTCGCTGGAAATCGAGAAGGGTGAATTCGTCTTCCTGGTGGGCTCCTCCGGCTCCGGGAAGTCGACCTTCCTGCGGCTGATCCTGCGCGAGGAGCGGACGGACACCGGCATGGTGCACGTCCTCGGCAAGGACCTCGCGCGGCTGTCCAACTGGAAGGTGCCGCAGATGCGGCGCCAGTTGGGCACCGTCTTCCAGGACTTCCGCCTGCTGCCCAACAAGACGGTCGCGGAGAACGTGGCGTTCGCCCTCGAGGTGATCGGCAAGCCGCGCGGCACCATCCGCAAGACGGTCCCCGAGGTGCTCGACCTCGTCGGCCTCGGCGGCAAGGAGGACCGCATGCCGGGCGAGCTGTCCGGTGGTGAGCAGCAGCGCGTGGCGATCGCCCGGGCGTTCGTCAACCGCCCGATGCTGCTGATCGCGGACGAGCCCACGGGAAACCTCGACCCGCAGACCTCCGTGGGCATCATGCGGCTGCTGGACCGCATCAACCGGACCGGCACCACCGTGGTGATGGCCACCCACGACCAGAACATCGTCGACCAGATGCGCAAGCGCGTCATCGAGCTCGAGAAGGGGCGACTGGTCCGCGACCAGTCCCGCGGCGTCTACGGCTACCAGCACTGAGCCTGGGCCCCGCCCTGCACACCGCAGCCTTCTGAAAGG
This sequence comes from Streptomyces sp. NPDC059718, assembly GCF_042733315.1. Classification (NCBI taxonomy): domain Bacteria; kingdom Bacillati; phylum Actinomycetota; class Actinomycetes; order Kitasatosporales; family Streptomycetaceae; genus Streptomyces; species Streptomyces sp. NPDC059718. The sequence goes on along the minus strand of NZ_JBHWGA010000012.1, from coordinate 160,863 downwards.
ACAACATGCGCGCCCAGTTCGTGCTCTCGGAGATCGGCGTCGGTCTCCGGCGCAACCTCACCATGACCTTCGCGGTCATCGTCTCCGTGGCCCTCTCGCTCGCGCTCGCCGGCGGCTCGTGGCTCGCCCGCGAGCAGGTCGACTCGATGAAGGGCTACTGGTACGACAAGGTCCAGGTGTCGATCTTCCTCTGCAACAAGAACGACGCCAAGACCGACCCCAACTGCACCAAGGGCGCCGTCACCGAGGAGCAGAAGCAGGACATCGAGAAGCAGCTCAAGGCGCTGCCGCTCGTGGACAAGTACTTCCACGAGAGCGCGGAGGACGCCTACAAGCACTACAAGGAGCAGTTCTCCGACTCGCCGCTGGCCGACTCGCTCACCCCGGACCAGATGCAGGAGTCGTTCCGGGTCAAGCTCAAGGACCCGACGAAGTTCCAGGTGGTGGCGAGCGCCTTCCAGGGCCGTCCCGGCGTCCAGGAGGTGCAGGACCAGAAGGCCCTGCTGGACAACCTGTTCGGGCTGCTCAACGGCATGACGCTGGCCGCGCTGGTGGTGCTGGCGTTCATGCTCGCGGTGGCGATGATGCTGATCGTCAACACGGTGCGCGTGTCGGCCTTCAGCCGCCGCCGGGAGACGGGGATCATGCGGCTGGTCGGCGCGTCCAGCTTCTACATCCAGATGCCGTTCATCATGGAGGCCGCGTTCGCCGGTCTGGTCGGCGGTGGCCTGGCCTGTCTGATGCTCCTCGTGGGCCGCTACTTCCTGATCGACCACGGCCTTTCGCTGCAGACCAAGGTGCCGCTGATCAACTTCCTCGGCTGGGGCGAGGTGGCACAGGTGCTGCCGCTGGTGCTGGTGGTGGGCATGCTGATGCCCGCGCTGGCGGCCCTGATCGCGCTGCGCAAATACCTCAAGGTCTGATCCGCGCCAAGGGCGCTGTACGGCCGACTTTCCGTACAGCGCCCGCTTCTCGCCTAGACTGCCCGACGTGCTGAGCCACCGTCCGCCCGGGAGACCGCGCCGCCTGCGCCGTGCCGCGGCGCTGACGCTGGTCTTCGGCGCGGTCCTGGCGACGGGTGCCGCGGCGGGTTCCTTCGGGGACCTGGGCGGGGAGCGGCGGACGCCGCCGCACTCCCGCATCCCGGCCGGCACCGTCGCCGACACCGACGAGATCGCCGAGGCGATCGCGGAGGGCAAGGTCGGCCCGCAGGCCGCGGAGGCCCTGGTCAGCCGTAGCGGCGACCGCTGGTCCTCCTTCTACACGGCCCAGGAGTACGAGGGTTTCCAGCAGTCCCTGGACGGCCGGTACGTGGGGGTCGGCCTGTGGGTGCGACGCACCGAGGACGGCCGCATCGGCATCGACCGCGTCCAGTCCGGCAGCCCCGCCGCCCGGGCCGGTGTGCACGCCGGGGACCGGCTGATGAGCATCGACGGCACGGAGGTCACCGGCCGTCCCGTCACCGAGGTCGTCGCCCGGCTGCGCGGTTCCGACGCGGCCGGCACCGCCGTGGCCCTGGGCCTGCGGCGCGGCGCGCGCTCCTGGGCGGTCTCCCCGCGGCGCGCCCTGCTGCCGACGGAGTCCGTACGGGTGCGGCACGTCCCCGGCGGCGTCAGCGTCGTCAAGGTGGACGCCTTCACCAAGGGTGTCGCCGGGCAGGTCCGCGGCGCCCTGGCCGGCCGGCCGGGACACAAGGGCATAGTCCTGGACCTGCGCGGCAACTCCGGCGGCCTGGTCACCGAGGCCGTCGGTGTGGCCTCCGCGTTCCTGGACGGCGGCCTGGTCGCCACGTACGACGTCCACGGCAGGCAGCAGGCGCTCTACGCGGCCGACGCCGGCGACACCGACACCCCGCTCGTCGTGCTCGTGGACGGCGGCACGATGAGTGCGGCCGAACTGCTCGCCGGCGCCCTGCAGGACCGCGGCCGTGCCGTCGTCGTGGGCTCCCGCACCTTCGGCAAGGGATCGGTGCAGATGCCCAGCCGGCTGTCGGACGGCTCGGTCGCCGAGCTCACCGTCGGCCACTACCGGCTGCCCGCGGGCCGCCGGGTGGACGGCCGCGGGGTCGAGCCCGACCTGAAGGTCGCCGGCGGCGCGGACGCCGAGTCCGAGGCCCTCCAGGTGCTGGACGGTCTGGGCACGCCGGCCCGCTGACCGGCGCGCAAACCGGTACCCCCGGCCCCGCCGAGGTGCGAGAATGGCCGCGCTATGGCAAAGGAAACGGGTCGCAAGCTGATCGCGCAGAACAAGAAGGCGCGGCACGACTACCACATCCTCGACACCTACGAGGCGGGCCTGGTGCTCACCGGCACCGAGGTGAAGTCGCTGCGCCAGGGACGCGCTTCCCTGGTCGACGGCTTCGGCCAGCTCGACGGGGGCGAGGCGTGGCTGCACAACGTGCACATCCCCGAGTACACCCAGGGGACGTGGACGAACCACTCGGCGCGGCGCAAGCGCAAGCTGCTGCTGCACCGGGAGGAGATCGAGAAGCTCTTCCAGAAGTCCCAGGAGACCGGTCACACGATCGTGCCGCTCTCCCTGTACTTCAAGGACGGCCGGGCGAAGGTCGAGATCGCGCTGGCCAAGGGCAAGAAGGACTACGACAAGCGGCAGACCCTGCGCGAGAAGCAGGACCGCCGCGAGGCCGACCGGGCCATCTCGGCGGCGCGCCGCCGGCAGCGGGGCGACTGACCCCCGGGAAATGCGCTGGCCTCCATGTACGTCGGTCACGTACGATGGCGTCAGCACCACCGGGCCGTGGCGGCCCGGTGAGCAGTTTGAAAAATCAACATGGGGATGATCGGTTTCGACTGGGGATGTCGAAGCAGGGGAAGCGAGCCGAGGAAGCGGCAATGATCTCGTAAACCATATGCCGAAAACAATAATCGCCACTTCTAAGCGCGATTCCTCCGCCTTCGCTCTCGCTGCCTAATTAGCAGCTAGCGAAGACTCCGCGGAGTGTCAGCCCGGGGCTGTTCCCGACCCGGATCCTGGCATCAGCTAGGGGACTAAACCACTGAGTCCGGCCACGGGGCTCGGTGGGAAACCAAACAGTGGCTGGGCCCGTCGGCGGCTTGTCCGCGTGACTGCCGGGGCCGAGAAAAGCACAGCGGACTGCGCTCGGAGAAGCCCTGATTCTGCACCACAGGACGCGGGTTCGATTCCCGCCATCTCCACTGACCCAACGGAAGGCGATGCCTGCCCGCACTGCGCGGCAGGCATCGCCTTCCGTCGTTTCCGGGGTCCGTCGAGGGTCCCGGAGGCCGGTCCGGGTGCCGGACGGGTGCCGGTCCTGAGTGCTGGTCGTCACCCCTTGTCCTTGTCATGGCCATGAGTTGTTATGAAAGGCAACGATCATCCGGCTGGCACAGTTCACCTATGCGTTGTTCACCTGATGCGCACAATTGGCTGAAAGTGATGTACATTCGCCGCTCACAGAGTGCTTGGGGTGATCCACCGAGGGGGGTTCGTGGTCCGCAGTGTCGCGGTCCACCGCTGAGCCGTGCCCCCTGGCGGAGCCAGGCGCGCTCCTGTGGGGAAAGGGCCTCTCAGCGGTGAAGACACGCATACCCGACGACCCGGACCGGCCGGTTTTCGTCGACACCAGCGGACGGCGCGGCCGCAAGCTGCGCCGGATCGGCTGGATCCTCGGCGCGGTCTGCGTCGGCTACGCCGCGGTCCTGGCGATCAGCCTGGCGGGCGCCGACTCCCGGGCCCCCTGGCTGATGATCCCGGGGGAGGACGACGAGGACACCGCGCCCGTCGTCTCCGCCGACCCGACGGCCCCCGCCTCCGCCCCGGTCTCGCCGAGCGGCTCCCCGAGCGGCACCGCCACCTTCACCGGCGGCGGGACGCCCGCGACGGCCGGCACCGTGCCCACCGGGTCCGCCGGCACCACGCCCACGAGCACCCGCCGCCCGGTCTCCCCCCGCCCCACGTGGAGCGCCACGTCCGTTCCGACGGCCCCGGCGACGCCCACGCCCGATGACACCCCCACCGGCAGCACCCCGCCGGACGACGGGGAGACGCCCGACCCCTCGGCCAGTGCCACCGGCCTCAGCGGGGGCGGTGCCAGATGACCGTCACCGTCACCGACGGCCCGCCCCGCCGCGGAGCCCGCGGCCGCAAGACCCTGCCCATGCGCTTCACCCTGCCGGCACTGCTGCTGGTCGCCGTGGTGTGCATGCTGCTGCTGCGCGGCTTCGTCCACAGCGAGATCGGCGCGGACCACCGCATCCACCCGCCGGTCGCCACCGCCCACGTGCCGGACTCCGTACTGGAGGGCGGCCCCGTCATCGACACCCGGGGCACCGAGACGCACAGCTACGCCGTCCCCCGCAAGAACCTGGTCCTGACCTTCGACGACGGTCCGGACCCGGAGTGGACCCCGAAGATCCTGGACAAGCTGGCCGAGTACCACGCCCACGGCGTGTTCTTCGTGACCGGGACGATGGCCTCGCGCCACCCCGACCTCGTCCGGCGCATGGTGGACGAGGGCCACGAGGTGGGGCTGCACACCTTCAACCACCCCGACCTGGTCTACCAGTCGCACGACCGGATCGACCGGGAGCTCGCCGAGAACCAGCTCGCGCTGGCCGGTGCGGCCGGAATCCACACCTCGCTGTTCCGCCCGCCGTACTCCTCGACCGCCGACGCGCTGGACGACCTGTCGTGGCCGGTGGCGCAGTACCTCGGGCAGCGCGGCTACATCACCGCGTTCATCGACACCGACACCGAGGACTGGGCCCGTCCCGGCGTCGACGCCATCGTCCGGTCCGCCAAGCCGGCCAAGGCCGGCGCCGGTGCCATCGTGCTGATGCACGACTCCGGCGGCGACCGCTCGCAGACCGTGGCCGCGCTGGACCGCCTGCTGCCCGAACTGACGGCGGAGGGGTACACGTTCCCCACGCTCACGCAGGCGCTCGGCGCGCCGAGCGCGCACACCCCCGTCACCGGCCTGCCGCTGTGGGAGGGCAAGGCCTTCGTGCTCGCGGTCACGCTCTCCGAGCACACCATGAGCGTGCTCGTCGTCCTGCTCGCCGTGGTGGGCGCGCTGGTCCTGGCGCGCTTCGGCCTGATGGTGCTGCTGTCCGCGGTGCACACCCGCCGGGTGCGGCGGCGCGACTTCCGGTGGGGCGAGGAGCGCGTCACCCGCCCCGTCACCGTCCTCGTCCCGGCGTACAACGAGGCCAAGTGCATCGCCAACACGGTGCGCTCCCTGGCGGCCAGCGAGCATCCGCTGGAGATCGTCGTCGTCGACGACGGCTCCACCGACGGGACGGCCGACATCGTGGAGGACCTCGCCCTGCCCGGGGTCCGGGTGATCCGCCAGTCCAACGGGGGCAAGCCCGCGGCGCTCAACAACGGCCTGGCGAACGCCTCCTGCGACCTGGTCGTGATGATGGACGGCGACACCGTCTTCGAGCCGGGCACGGTCGGCGAGCTCGTGCAGCCCTTCGCCGACCCCACGGTGGGCGCCGTCGCGGGCAACGCCAAGGTCGGCAACCGCGACAGGATGATCGGGGCCTGGCAGCACATCGAGTACGTGATGGGCTTCAACCTGGACCGCCGCATGTACGACGTGCTCGGCTGCATGCCGACCATCCCCGGGGCGATCGGGGCCTTCCGCCGCGAGGCGCTGCGCGACGTCGGCGGCATGAGCGACGACACCCTCGCCGAGGACACCGACGTCACCATGGCGCTGCACCGGGCCGGCTGGCGCGTGGTGTACGCCGAGAACGCGCGCGCCTGGACCGAGGCCCCGGAGACCGTCCGGCAGTTGTGGTCGCAGCGCTACCGCTGGAGCTACGGCACCATGCAGGCGATCTGGAAGCACCGCGGCGCCCTGAGGGACAGTGGCCACTCCGGGCGCTTCGGCCGGCTCGGCCTGCCGCTGGTGTCGCTGTTCATGGTGGTCGCCCCGCTGCTGGCCCCGCTGATCGACATCTTCCTTGTCTACGGCCTGGTCTTCGGCCCGACCCTGCGGACGGTGGAGGCGTGGTTCGGGGTCCTCGCCGTCCAGGCGGCCTGCGCGGCCTACGCCTTCCGGCTGGACCGCGAGTCGCCGCGCCATCTGCTGTGGCTGCCGCTGCAGCAGATCCTCTACCGGCAGTTGATGTACCTGGTGCTGCTGCAGTCCTGGATCACCGCGCTGACCGGCGGCCGGCTGCGCTGGCAGAAGCTCCGCCGCACCGGCGCCGTCGAGTCCCCGCTCACCACCGTCTGAAAGAGCCCCGCCATGACCATCCCGCAGGCCGGGGCCCACCGTGGTGCCCTCCCGCAGCAGGCCGGCCCCCGCATGGACGCCACCGGGGCCCCAGGAGTCCCGGTGGCCCCGGGTGGAGCCGCGGGCCGGTCCGGCGCGGCCCGGTCCGTCGTCCGCGACCGCTACCTCGACCTGCTGCGCGCCGTCGCGCTGGTCCGCGTCGTGGTCTACCACTGCTTCGGCTGGGCGTGGCTGACCCTGGCGTTCCCGTCCATGGGCGTGATGTTCGCGCTGGCCGGCTCGCTCATGGCCCGCTCCCTGGCGCGGCCCGCCGCCGCAGTGATCCGCTCCCGGATACGGCGCCTGCTGCCGCCCCTGTGGGTGCTGGCGGCGCTGCTCCTCCCGGCCATGCTGATCGGCGGCTGGCGGCCGTCGACGGACGGCGACGGCCCGCTCGGCTGGGGGCTGCGGCTCCTGTGGTGGATCGTCCCGCTGGGCACCCCGCCGTTCCCCTGGGAGCTGGGGCAGCAGAGCGGATTGCTGGAGAACACCTGGGCGGTGCAGGCCGCAGGGCCGCTGTGGTACCTGCGGGCCTACCTGTGGTTCGTCCTGCTCTCGCCGCTGATGCTGTGGGCCTTCCGCCGCCTGCCGTGGGCGACCCTGCTGGCGCCGCTCGCCCTGACCGCCGCCCTCACCACGGGGTGGGTGACGATCCCCGGGGACCTCGGCGGGGTCGTCACGGACTTCGTCACCTTCGGTTCCTGCTGGATCCTGGGCTTCGCCCACCACGACGGGCTGACCCGCAGACTGCCCGCGTTCGTCGTGCCGCTCGTCGCCCCGGTGCTCATGGCGGCCGGCGCCTGGTGGGCGTCCGGCCACCAGACGGAGGACGGCTGGGACCTCAACGACATCCCGCTGGCGCAGGCGCTGTGGTCCCTCGGCTTCGTCGCGCTGCTCCTGCGGGTGAGCCCGGCCTGGGACCGGCTGCCGCGGCCGATCGCGCGGCTGGACGGGCCCGTCACCCTGCTGAACGCCCGGGCGGTGACGTTCTACCTCTGGCACGAGATAGCCCTGATCGCCAGCGTGCCGCTGATCGACCAGCTGTGGAACTTCCGCCTGCTGGAGTACCACGTGCCGTGGCTGCTGGAGAGCGACTGGTTCCAGTTCGTGGTCGTGTGGCCGCTCATCGGCCTGCTGCTGGTGTGCTTCGGCTGGGCCGAGGACCTCGCCGCACGGCGCCCCGCCCGGCTGTGGCCCTGGCCGCGCAGGCGCAGGGCGGCGCGTACGGCGGCGGCCGGCGGCTGACGGCCGGTACGTCAGGCCCGGCGCCGGGCCGTCCGCAGGGAGGCCGCCGCGACCAGCGCCGCGGTGGCCGCGGCGACCGCCGGTATCGCGTACGCGGGCACCGCGCCCCGCTGCTCCACGACGGAGCCCGCGGCGAAGGAGCCCGCGGCGATGCCGCCCAGGAGGGCCGTGACGGCCAGCGTCATCCCCTCGTTGAGGCGGCCCGGCGGGACCCGGTGCTGGATCAGGGCCATGCCGTTGATCATCGTGGGCGCGGTGGCCATGCCCGCCAGCAGCAGCGCGGGGGCCAGCAGCCACAGGCCGCCGAGGGCCGCCGCGGGCAGCGGGCCGAGCATGAGGACGGCCATCAGGGCGACGCTCGCGGCGAAGCGGCCTCCCGCGCCGCCACGGGGCCGGCGCAGCCCGTACAGCAGGCCCGCCGCGCACGAACCCGCCGCTTGCAGGGCGAGCACCGCCCCGGCGGCGCCGCGGTGCCCGTGGGCGTCGGCGAAGGCGATCGTGGTGACCTCCAGGGCGCCGAAGACGGCCCCCGTCGCCAGGAACGTCAGCAGTACGGCCGGTACCGCGGCCCGCCCGGCGCCCGCCCCCGGTCCGGCGGTGGCCCGCGGCACCGGCGGCGGTTCGGTGCCGCGCTGCGCGGCGAAGACCAGGATGCCGCCGAAGAGCAGCAGCGCCCCCGTCAGCGTGCCGGCCTCGGGGAACAGCGAGGTGCACAGGAAGGCCGCGAGGACCGGGCCGAGCATGAAGCAGACCTCGTCCGCCGCCTGCTCGAAGGAGTTGGCGACGTGCCGGCCCCGCTCGTCGTCCCGGTACAGGTGCGCCCAGCGCGCCCGCGCCATGCCGCCGGTGTTCGGCGTCGTGGCGGTGGCGGCGTACGCGGCGAACAGGGTCCAGGCCGGGGCGTGCAGCCGTACGCACACCACCAGCGCGAGCGAGCCCAGCGCGGCGAGCCCCGCGGCCGGCACGGCCACCCGGGCCTGGCCGTGCCGGTCGGTCAGGCGCGCGGTCCAGGGGGCCACCACGGCCGTCGCGGCGAGTCCGGTGGCGGTGACCGCCCCGGCCAGCGCGTACGAGCCGTAGCCAGCCGCGATCATGACGACCGCGCTGACGCCGAACATCCCCATCGGGAGCCGGGCCAGGAGGTTCCCGGTGGTGAAGGCCCGGGTGCCGGGCAGGGCGAAGAGCCGCCGGTAGGGGGCGGCGAAGGCGAGCGCGGTCATGCGACCACCCTCCCGGGGCGCCCCCGGTGCGGTCCAACACCTGATCAGCGCCCATTGACGCGTTCCCGTTGTCAATCGCGGACGTGTTCAATGGGCGGATGCCGCACGCCATCGACCCGCGCCTGCTGAGGGCCTTCACCGCTGTCGCGGAGGAACTGCACTTCACCCAGGCCGCCGCCCGCCTCCACGTCGCCCAGCAGGCGCTGAGCCGGGACGTCCGGCGCCTGGAGCGGGAACTGCGGGCCGAACTGTTCGTGCGCACGACCCGCTCGGTGCGGCTGACCCCCGAGGGGGAGCGGCTGCTGCCGTACGCCCGGCGCGTGCTCGCCGCCCACGACGAACTGGCCGCCGCCTTCGCGCCCACCGGCCGTCCGCTGCTCGTCGACATCGGCGCGCCGGTGGGCACCGGCCACCGGGTGCTGGCCGCCGCCCGCGCCGCCGCGCCCGAACTCGAGCTCACCGCGCGCTTCCACAGCGGGCTCACCGGCGCCGCCGCCGGGATCCTCGCCGGCCGTCTGGACGTCTCCTTCGGCCGCGCGGCGGGCCTGGCCCCCGTCGTGCTGGACCGGCTGGAGCACCTGCCGGTCCGCTACGAGCGGATGGCGGTGCTGCTCCCCGCCGGCCACCGGCTGGCCCCGCTCGCCGAGGTGCCGCTCGACCGGCTCGCCGGGGAGTCCCTCTACGCCGCCGCCGGGAACCCGGACACCGCCGAGTGGACGGATCTGGCCCAGCGCCTGTTCCGGGGCCGGGGCATCGCCGTCGCCGCGCCCTTCCCCGCCATCGACGGCCCGGAGGAGTTCGTCCGCCTGGTGCGCAAGCACCGCTGGCCCGTCCTGGCCAGCACCGAGTTCATCGACCTGCCCGGCTTCGTCCTGCGCCCGCTCACCGGCCCCGTACCGCTCGCCCCCGTCTCCATGGTGTGGCGGCCCGGACTGCGCCACCCCGCACTGGACGCCCTGCTCCGCGCCGCGCGCCGGCTCGCCGCGGAGGACGACTGGCTCACCGTGCCGGACGGCGCCTGGCTGCCGGAGCCGGACGCCCGCCTGATGGCGCCCCCGGCGCTCACACCGGGCCCGCGCACCGGGTGAGAGCAAGGTTGCGTGGCGGTCACCTCAGGCCATCGGGAGGAAACGCGGCGTTCCTACCGTCGTGGGCATCACCCGACGAGCGACATCAGGGCCTGGAGGCGTCATGACTGCCGCGAGCACCACAGCACGCAAGGGCGGCCGCTGGATCGAACGGTGGGACCCCGAGGACGAGGGGGCCTGGGAGAACGGCGGCCGGCGCGTCGCCCACCGGAACCTGCTCTTCTCCGTCCTGTCCGAGCACGTCGGCTTCTCCGTCTGGACGCTCTGGTCGGTCATGGTGCTCTTCATGGGCCCGGAGTACGGCATCGACCCCGCCGGGAAGTTCTTCCTGGTCGCCATGGCGACGGCGGTCGGCGCCCTGGTCCGCGTCCCGTACACCTTCGCCGTCGCGCGCTTCGGCGGCCGCAACTGGACCGTCCTCAGCGCGCTCATGCTGCTGCTGCCGACGATCGCCGCCGCCGTCGTCATGGAGCCCGGCACCTCGTACGGCACCTTCCTCGCCGTCGCCGCGCTGACCGGGGTCGGCGGCGGCAACTTCGCCTCCTCCATGACCAACATCAACTCCTTCTTCCCGCTCCGGAAGAAGGGCTGGGCGCTCGGCCTCAACGCGGGCGGCGGCAACATCGGCGTGCCGGTCGTCCAATTGGTCGGCCTGCTGGTCATCGGCACGGCCGGCGCCGGCCACCCGCGGCTGCTGCTCGCCGTCTACATCCCGCTCATCGTGGTCGCCGCCACGCTCGCGGCCCTGTACATGGACAACCTGGCGCCCGTGCGGAACGACACCGGCGCGGCCGCCCTGGCGGTGAAGGACGGCCACACCTGGATCATGTCCTTCCTCTACATCGGCACCTTCGGGTCCTTCATCGGCTACAGCTTCGCCTTCGGGCTCGTCCTGCAGAACCAGTTCGCCCGCACCCCGCTGCAGGCCGCGTCCGTCACCTTCGTCGGCCCGCTGCTCGGCTCGCTGATCCGCCCGGTCGGCGGGCGGCTCGCCGACCGCTTCGGCGGCGCGCGGATCACCCTGTGGAACTTCCTGGCGATGGCCGCCGCCACGGCCGTGATCGTCCTCGCCTCGGCACAGAAGTCCCTGGCGCTGTTCTCCGGGGCCTTCGTCGCCCTGTTCATCCTGACCGGCCTCGGCAACGGCTCGACGTACAAGATGATCCCGGGCATCTACGCCGCCAAGGCCGCCGCCATGGGCCTGACCGGCGAAGCCGCGGCCTCCTACGGACGCCGGCTGTCCGGCGCCGCGATGGGCCTGATCGGTGCCGTCGGTGCGCTCGGCGGCCTCGGCATCAACCTCGCCTTCCGGCAGTCCTTCCTCACCCGGGGCACCGGCACCCCGGCCTTCGTCACCTTCCTGGCCGTCTACGCCGTCTGCTTCGCGGTCACCTGGGCCGTATACCTGCGCAGGCCCGCGCCGGCCCCCGCCCCGGCGGCCGGGCCCGGTGCCGGGGCCGAGCCGGAGCGGCGGCTCTCCTACGCGGAGGTGTAGCCCCGGCGAACTGCGTAACAACGGGGAAATGCCGGTGAACCCGGACCGTCACCGGGGCTTGGAACCATGCGCGCAACGGGGCGCGCGACTCCGGGACCCGGGACGGTCCCGGCCTCCGTTGCACGTGTACCTCCGGCGGAGCGAGGCAGAGCCATGCAAGTGCGACACCCAGACGTCCTCCCCTTGGCGGGCTTCACGGTCGGCGTCACCGCGGCCCGCCGCGCCGACGAACTGTGCGCCCTCCTCGAACGGCGCGGCGCCGTCGTGATGCGGGCCCCCGCGCTGCGGATCGTCCCGCTGCCGGACGACACCGAACTGCTCGCCGCGACCAAGCGGCTGCTCGAACGCGGCCCCGACGTCGTGGTGGCCACCACGGCGATCGGCTTCCGCGGCTGGATCGAGGCCGCCGACGGCTGGGGGCTCGGCGAGCCCCTGCTGGAGCGGCTGCGCCACGTCGAACTGCTCGCCCGCGGCCCCAAGGTGCGCGGCGCGATCCGCGCGGCCGGGCTCAGGGAGTCCTGGTCGCCGGCGTCCGAGTCGATGGCGGAGGTCCTCGACCGCCTGCTGGACGAGGGCGTCGACGGCCGGCGCGTCGCCGTCCAGCTGCACGGGGAGCCGGTGCCTGGCTTCAGCGAGGCACTGCGCGCGGCCGGCGCGGAGGTCGTGGGCGTCCCCGTCTACCGCTGGATGCCGCCGGAGGACCTGGGCCCGGTCGACCGGCTCATCGACGCGGCCGTCGCGCGCGGACTGGACGCGGTCGCCTTCACCAGCGCCCCCGCGGCGGCCTCCCTGCTGGACCGGGCCGACCGCCGGGGCCTGCGCGGCGAACTCCTCGACGCCCTGCGCCACGACATCCTCCCGGCCTGCGTGGGCCCCGTCACGGCGCTCCCCCTGCAGGCCCACGAGGTGCCCACCGCCCAGCCCGAACGCTTCCGCCTCGGGCCGCTCGTCCAGCTGCTCGCCGCCGAGCTCCCGGGGCGGGTGCGTCCCCTCCCTGTCGCCGGACGGCGCCTGGAGATCCGCGGCCACGCGGTCGTCGTCGACGGGGAGCTGCGTCCCGTCCCCCCGGCCGGGATGGCCCTGCTCCGCGCCCTCGCCCGGCGCCCCGGGTGGGTCGTCTCCCGGGCCGACCTGCTCCGGGTGCTGCCGGGGGCGGGGCGCGACGAGCACGCCGTCGAGACGGCGATGGCGCGGTTGCGGGCGGCGCTGGGGGTGCCGAAGCTCATCCAGACGGTGGTCAAGCGGGGGTACCGGCTTGCGCTCGATCCGGCGGCGGACGCCAAGTACGCCTCCGCGTGACCCGGGGTCCTGGTTGCGGCCTGTGGTTGCGTGCGGGTTGTTCGCGCCTGCGGCGGGCATCCTCCACCCTCCCGCCCGATTGCCCGGCGCGGTCAGTGCGGGTCTCGCACCGTGTGGCTGGGTCGGGGCCGCGCCGGCGCACGTCTCCCCCAGCCTTCGGCCGGGGGGACCCCCACAGCGCTCGCGGTTTACCCCTACGTCGTTCGGCGCCGGGTCCGCCGCTCGTCTCCCCCAGCCTTCGGCCGGGGGGACCCCCATGGGCGCACCCCGCCACACCCCCTCCCGACGGTTGGGGCGACTGACGGCCGGTGGGGGGTGAGTGGGGCACTTGCGGCGACCCCGGACCGGTTTCTGAACCCCCACCGGCGGTTGGTCGCCCGCGATAGGGAGGGGGCGGGGTCGTAGGGGTGGGCGTTCTGGACGCTGACGTGTATTTGTTGTGCGGCATCCGGGGTCCGACCTGGACTGCCCGCCATGCACATAAATATGCGGTCCAGAATGCCCAGCCCCGGAGGCCCCGACCCCGGCCCACCACGAACCGCGCGAGGCCCGCACCAATCGCGCCGGGCAATCGGGAGGGCGGGTGGGAGAACCCCCAACAGCAACCACCACGCACCCGCACGGGGCGACGCGGGGTACCCCGGACGCTTCGGGGGGCACTTGCCGAGTGGGCGGGAAACGCCTGGTTGGCGTACGGTGACAGGCTGCCCCGTACGCCGGGGCGGCGCGCGCGGCGCGTGACGTACGGAAGTGGAAGAAGGGGGTCCTGCGTGGCAGCGGTCCGGGACACGGAGATCGCAGTCGAGCAGACGCATCTGGACCGGGTGTACGACCGGCTCGAGGAGAAGATCCACGAGGCGGAGTTCCTCATGGACGACGCCGTCAAGCGCGGCCAGGTCGGCACGCCGGGCGCGCTGGCGGAGCGCGACGCCCAGGTGTTCCGGGCGGGGCTGCACCTGAACCGGCTGAACGCGGAGTTCGAGGACTTCCTCTTCGGCCGGATCGACCTGCTGCTGGGCAAGGACGGCAAGAAGGGCCCGGACGGTGCGTACACCTCCGTGGAGCCCGCCGATGACGCGATCCGGCCCGACGGGACGGCGGAGGTCGCCGAGACCCTGCACATCGGCCGGCTGGGCGTGCTGGACGCGGACTACGCGCCGCTGGTGATCGACTGGCGGGCGCCCGCGGCGGCGCCGTTCTACCGGGCGACGCCGGTCGCGCCGGGCCGGGTCGTGCGGCGGCGCGTCATCCGCTCCAAGGGCCGCAAGGTGCTGGGCGTCGAGGACGACCTGCTGCGCCCGGAGCTGACGACGGGGCTGCCGGTGGTGGGGGACGGCGCGCTGATGGCCGCGCTGGGCCAGGCGCGCAGCCACACGATGCGGGACATCGTCTCCAGCATCCAGGCCGAGCAGGACGTGGTGATCAGGGCCCCCGCAGCCTCCGTCACGGAGGTGACCGGCGGGCCCGGCACGGGGAAGACGGCCGTGGCCCTGCACCGGGCGGCGTACCTGCTGTACCAGGACCGGCGCCGGTACGCGGGCGGGATCCTGGTGGTCAGCCCGACGCCGCTGCTGGTGGCGTACACCGAGGGCGTGCTGCCCTCGCTGGGCGAGGAGGGGCAGGTCGCGATCCGCGCCGTGGGCTCGCTCGTGGACGGTGCCGAGGCGACCACGTACGACGATCCGGCGGTCGCCCGGATCAAGGGCTCGCTGCGGATGCTGAGGGTGCTGCGCAAGGCGGCCCGGGGCGTGCTGGAGCACGGGTCCGGGCAGGGTCGCTGCCCGGACCGGCTGCGGGTGGTGGCGTTCGGGCGGCGGCTGGAGCTGGACGCCGAGGAGCTGTCCGGGATCCGGCACGCCGTGCTGAGCGGCACGGCGCCGGTGAACCTGCTGCGGCCCCGGGCCCGCCGTCTGCTGCTGGACGCGCTGTGGCGCAAGGCCGGGCGCCGTTTCGAGGACCCGGAGCTGGCCGCCGAGGAGCGGCAGGGCTTCGACGAGGACGTCTCCACCGAGCAGGAGTTCGTGGACTTCCTGGCCGCGTGGTGGCCGGTGCTGACCCCGCGCGGGGTGCTGGCGGCGCTCTCCGACGAGAAGCGGCTGGGGCGCTGGGCGCGGCGGGTCCTGACGCCGCCCGAGGTGCGGCGGGTGGCGCGCTCGCTGCGGCGGCTGGACCCCGCGGGCAACGGGGCGCTGTCCGTGCACGACGTCGCGATGCTGGACGAGCTGGAGTCGCTGCTGGGCCCGCCGCCGAAGGTGCGCACCCGGGAGGCGGACCCGCTGGACCAGCTGACCGGTCTGGAGGAGGTCACGACCTTCGCCGACCGGATGGCGGCCGGGCGGCGCAGCCGGCAGGACCGGCTGGACGCGGAGCGCACGGAGTACGCGCACGTGATCGTCGACGAGGCGCAGGACCTCACCCCGATGCAGTGGCGGATGGTGGGCCGCCGGGGCCGTGCCGCGACCTGGACGGTGGTCGGCGACCCCGCGCAGAGTTCGTGGACCGACCCGGACGAGGCGGCCCTGGCCCGTGACGAGGCCCTGGGGACGCGTCCGCGCCGCCGTTTCACCCTCACCGTGAACTACCGCAACCCGGCCGAGATCGCGGACCTGGCGGCGAAGGTGCTGGCACTGGCCATGCCGGGCAGCGAGGCGCCGCGCGCGGTGCGTTCGACGGGGCTGGTGCCCCGGTTCGCGGTGACCGCCGACGGCGGCCCCGGCGAGGCGGTGCGCGCGGAGGCGGAGCGGCTGCTGGGCGAGGTCGAGGGCACGGTGGGCGTGGTCGTGGCCATGGGCCGCCGTGAGGAGGCCCGGGGCTGGCTGGCGGGGCTGGGCGAGCGCGTCGTGGCGCTGGGCAGCCTGGAGGCCAAGGGGCTGGAGTACGACGCGACGCTGGTCGTCTCGCCCGCGGAGATCGCGGACGAGTCGCCGGCTGGGCTGCGGGTGCTGTACGTGGCGCTGACCCGGGCCACGCAGCGGCTGACGGTGCTCTCCGGCGCCCGGGATCTGCCGGACGGCGCCGGCGTCCCGGACCTGCTGCGGGACTGAGCCGTCCTATGACGACGGCGGGGCGCCCCTCTGGGAGGGGCGCCCCGCCGGACGTATGTGACACCGACCCGCCATGCTCGCCTCGCGGCAAGTGGGCGCTCGAAGCGCCTATGGTTGGGCCCGGGGGCTTGGATCGAGCCGGTGCCTCACCCAGGCTAACAAACGATCCGAGATTGTCATTCCGTCCGTGTGCGCCGTTCCGGTGGCGGGTGGGGGAACATTAAGCACACAAGCTTCCGTTGACCCCCATCGCTACTCGACATTCTGTTGTAGGGCCCCCGGGTTTACGCGTACCCACCAGTAGGTGGCAGCATCGAGGGCGCACAACCAGCGACAGCGGAGGAACAGCGGCCATGGCAACGGCGCCGAGCGTCTCGTACTCAATCACGGTGCGGCTGGAGGTACCCGCGAGCGGATCCGCGGTCAGCCAGCTCACCACGGCCGTGGAAGCCTCCGGTGGTGCCGTCCACGGCCTCGACGTGACCGCTTCCGGCCACGAGAAGCTGCGGATCGACGTGACCATCGCGGCCACCTCGACGGCCCACGCGGACGAGATCGTCGCCAAGCTGGCGCAGATCGAGGGCGTCGCGATCGGCAAGGTCTCCGACCGCACGTTTTTGATGCACCTCGGCGGCAAGATCGAGATGGCGTCGAAGCACCCCATCCGCAACCGTGACGACCTCTCCATGGTTTACACGCCCGGCGTGGCCCGGGTCTGCATGGCGATCGCCAAGAACCCCGAGGACGCCCGCCGGCTGACCATCAAGCGCAACAGCGTCGCGGTGGTCACCGACGGCTCGGCCGTGCTGGGCCTCGGCAACATCGGGCCCAAGGCCGCGCTGCCGGTCATGGAGGGCAAGGCGGCCCTGTTCAAGCGCTTCGCGGGCATCGACGCCTGGCCGATCTGCCTGGACACCCAGGACACCGACGCGATCGTGGAGATCGTCAAGGCGATCGCCCCCGGCTTCGCCGGCATCAACCTGGAGGACATCTCGGCGCCCCGCTGCTTCGAGATCGAGGCCCGGCTGCGCGAGGCCCTGGACATCCCGGTCTTCCACGACGACCAGCACGGCACCGCCATCGTGGTGCTCGCGGCGCTGACCAACGCGCTGCGCGTGGTCGGCAAGCAGATCGGCGACGTACGGGTCGTCATGTCGGGTGCGGGTGCCGCCGGCACGGCCATCCTCAAGCTGCTGCTCGCGGCGGGCGTCAAGCACGCCGTCGTGGCGGACATCCACGGTGTCGTGCACAGCGGCCGGCAGGACCTGGTCGACGCCGGCCCCGGGACGGCGCTGCGCTGGATCGCCGACAACACCAACCCGGAGGAGATCACCGGGACCCTGAAGGAGGCCGTGCGCGGCGCGGACGTCTTCATCGGTGTCTCCGCCCCCAACGTCCTGGACGGCGAGGACGTCGCGGCCATGGCCGACGGCGCCATCGTCTTCGCCCTGGCCAACCCCGACCCCGAGGTGGACCCGGCGGTCGCCCGGGAGACCGCCGCGGTGGTCGCCACGGGCCGCAGCGACTTCCCGAACCAGATCAACAACGTGCTGGTCTTCCCGGGCGTCTTCCGCGGCCTGCTGGACGCCCAGAGCCGCACGGTGAACACCGAGATGATGCTCGCGGCGGCGACCGCCCTCGCGGACGTCGTCACCGAGGACGAGCTCAACCCGAACTACATCATCCCGAGCGTCTTCAACGACAAGGTCGCGGGCGCCGTCGCCGGTGCCGTCCGTGAGGCCGCCAAGTCGCAGGGCCTCACCGCGACGCCGTAACGACGGAGCGTCATCGAGCCGCACACGTCCCGCTTTTTGTGTGACTCTCCCGGGTGCCGGATTGGCGTTTCCCCCAGAAATAGGGGCAGGATGCGTACCTGGGCGGTGAGGGCCGCACCGCAGAAGCGCGATGAGCGTCTTCACAATGCGTCTTCCCCGACGGTCGACGTTGGGGGTTTCCATGCAAGGAGTACTTAGATGAACCGCAGTGAGCTGGTGGCCGCGCTGTCCGAGCGCGCCGAGGTGACCCGCAAGGACGCCGACGCCGTTCTGGCCGCGTTCGCCGAGGTCGTCGGCGAGATCGTCGCCAAGGGCGACGAGAAGGTCACCATCCCCGGCTTCCTCACCTTCGAGCGCAGCCACCGCGCCGCGCGCACCGCGCGCAACCCCCAGACCGGTGACCCGATCCAGATCCCGGCCGGCTACAGCGTGAAGGTCTCCGCGGGCTCGAAGCTCAAGGAAGCCGCCAAGGGCAAGTAGTTCCGCGCCTACCGCGACAACCGAAAGGGCGGCCTCCCCGCGGGGAGGCCGCCCTTCGTGTGTTCCGGGCGCCGGGTCAGTCCGCGGCGGGCAGCTCGACCTTCGCGCCGAGCTTCTCCAGCTTGCCCATGAAGTTCTCGTAGCCGCGGTTGATCAGGTCGATGCCGTGCACCCGGGAGGTGCCCTGCGCCGCCAGGGCCGCGATGAGGTACGAGAAGCCGCCTCGCAGGTCGGGGATGACCAGGTCGGCGCCCTGCAGCCTGGTGGGGCCGCTGACGACCGCGGAGTGCAGGAAGTTGCGCTGGCCGAAGCGGCAGGGGGTGCCGCCCAGGCACTCGCGGTAGAGCTGGATGTGGGCACCCATCTGGTTGAGCGCCGAGGTGAAGCCCAGCCGGGACTCGTACACCGTCTCGTGGACGATGGACAGGCCCGAGGCCTGCGTGAGGGCCACGACCAGGGGCTGCTGCCAGTCGGTCTGGAAGCCGGGGTGGACGTCGGTCTCCAGGGCGATGGCGTTCAGCGGGCCGCCGGGGTGCCAGAAGCGGATGCCGTGGTCGTCGACCTCGAAGGCCCCGCCCACCTTGCGGAAGACGTTGAGGAAGGTCATCATCTCGCGCTGGCTGGCGCCGCGGACGTAGACGTTGCCCTCGGTGGCCAGGGCCGCGCAGGCCCAGGAGGCGGCCTCCAGGCGGTCCGGGAGGGCGCGGTGGTTGTAGCCGCCGAGCTTGTCCACGCCGGTGATGTGGATGGTGCGGTTGGTGCCCATCGTGATGATGGCGCCCATCTTCTGCAGGACGCAGATGAGGTCCTCGATCTCCGGCTCGATCGCGGCGTTGCTCAGCTCGGTGACGCCCTCGGCCAGGACGGCCGTCAGCAGCACCTGCTCGGTCGCGCCGACCGACGGGTACGGGAGCTCGATCTTGCAGCCGCGCAGCCGCTGCGGGGCCTCCAGGTACTGGCCCTCGGGGCGCTTCTCGATGACCGCGCCGAACTTGCGCAGCACGTCGAAGTGGAAGTCGATCGGCCGGCCGCCGATGTCGCAGCCGCCCAGGCCCGGGATGAAGGCGTGGCCGAGGCGGTGCAGCAGGGGGCCGCAGAACAGGATCGGGATCCGCGAGGAGCCCGCGTGGGCGTCGATGTCGGCGACGTTCGCGCTCTCCACCTTGGACGGGTCGAGCACCAGTTCCCCGGGCTCCTCACCGGCCTGCACCGTCACCCCGTGCAGCTGGAGCAGGCCCCGCACCACGCGCACGTCGCGGATGTCGGGCACGTTGCGCAGCCGGCTGGGTTCGCTGCCCAGCAGCGCGGCCACCATCGCCTTGGGCACGAGGTTCTTCGCGCCGCGGACATGGATCTCCCCCTCGAGGGGGGTGCCGCCGTGGACGAGCAGTACGTCGTTAAGGCCGGTCATTGCTCTCGCGTTCCTGGAGACGGGCAGAAAGGAAGCTAGGTCCCCGCAGGCACCAAGGGGAAATGGTAATCGGCCTTCCGGCGCCGGGGAGAGGGCTGTGAGGTCCCACTCATGTAATGGCTTCGCTACAGCACCCTGTGCGGTCGCGTGCCTCCGGAGGGTCGCCGGCTCCGCGCCCTGCGCGCCGGGCCCGGTGCGGAAAGGGGGCTGTTGCCACCCCGCGCGGCGGCGGAATGCGGGATCATGTTGACCATGACCGAAGTGTCATCGCTCACCGGCAGACTGCTCGTCGCGACGCCCGCGCTCGCGGACCCGAACTTCGACCGGGCGGTGGTGCTCCTCCTCGACCACGACGAGGAGGGGTCCCTCGGCGTCGTCCTCAACCGCCCCACGCCCGTCGGGGTCGGCGACGTCCTGGAGACCTGGGCCGGTCTGGCGGGCGCGCCCCCGGTCGTCTTCCAGGGAGGGCCGGTCTCGCTGGACTCCGCGCTGGGCCTGGCCGTGGTGCCCGGGGAGCCGCGGGACGGCGAGGACGGGGAGCCGCTCGGCTGGCGCCGGGTGTACGGCGCGATCGGCCTGGTCGACCTGGAGGCGCCACCGGAGCTCCTCGCGGCCGAGCTGGGCTCCCTGCGCATCTTCGCCGGGTACGCCGGATGGGGGCCGGGGCAGCTGGAGGACGAGCTCGTAGAGGGTGCCTGGTACGTGGTGGAGTCCGAACCGGGGGACGTCTTCTCCCCGGACCCCGAGCAGCTGTGGCGCTCCGTGCTGCGCAGGCAGCGCAGCGAACTCGCGATGGTCGCGACGTATCCGGACGATCCGTCTCTGAATTAGGCTTGCGTGCCATGAGCACTCTCGAGCCCGAGCGCGGGGCGGGCACCGGCACCCTCGTCGAACCGACCCCGCAGGTGTCGAACGGCGATGGCGACCACGAGCGCTTCGCGCACTACGTTCAGAAGGACAAGATCATGGAGAGCGCGCTCTCCGGATCGCCGGTGGTCGCGCTCTGCGGCAAGGTCTGGGTGCCCGGCCGGGACCCCAAGAAGTACCCGGTCTGCCCGATGTGCAAGGAGATCTTCGAATCCATGCCCACCGGTGGCGGGGACAAGGACAAGGACAAGAGCGGCAAGTAGCGGCCGCCACGGCACCCGGCAGGTACGGCCGCGGCACGGCGGCCGTACTTCGCGCGTTCGGGGGGACATGGCGCAGGACGACGCCGTCACGGCGGACCGGGTCTTCGGGCTGTGCGAGCGGGGGCGCTTCGAGATGGCGCACTCGCTCGTCGACGACGCCTTCGTCGCCCGCAACGGCAGCTTCGGCTACCTCGTACGGGCCAGGGTCTTCGCGTACGAGCGGCGGGCCGACCGGGCCCGGGAGGCCGTCGACTGGGCGCTGGCGCACGCGGAGCGCGGCGATCCCGACCCGCCGCTGCTGGCCGGGCTCGTCCTGCTGATGCTCGGCGACGCGCACGCCGCCCTCGGGCTCGGGAGGCGGGTCGTTGCCGCCGACCCCCGTGAATGGCGTGCCCAGGTGCTGGTCGCCGACTCCTGCCGGATGCTCTCCCGTGGCCCCGAGGCGGTCGCCGCCGCCCGGCGGGCGGTCCTGATCGCGCCCCGCGAGGCCGAGGCGCAGGTCGCGCTCGCACGGGCGCTGGACCTCTCCGTCCGCCCCGCCGCCCGGGCCGAACGCCGCACCGCCCGGGCCCGGGCCCTGGAGCTCGGTGCCGCGCCCGCGGACGTGGCGGGGCGGCGCCAGTGGCCGCGGCTCGTGCCCGTGCTGCTGGTGGCCGCTCTGGTGCTGTTCGCCGACCCGGAGGTGCTGGCCGGCGGGGTGGGCGTGCTGGCGGCGCTGGCGGGCGCGCTGTGGCTGCTGCAGGCCCGTCGTTCCGGCAGCACCGGCCTGGGGCGGCTGCAGACCGTACGCGCTCTGGCCCGCGCCGAGTTGAACGGGGACCCGGCCCGCGCCCGGGCCGCGGCCCTGGCCGTGGCGGCCCACCTGGCCGTGCTGCCGATCGCTGCCACCGGCCTGGCGGCGGCCTCCGCCGCCGACGGCACCCCCTGGCCGCTTCCGGCCGTCCTGGGCGTCGCGGCGGGCGCCGTCGTGGTGCTGCTGGGCGCCGCCCGCGCGGTGCGCTGGTGGTACGGCGACACCTTCCTGCAGCGCGACGTGCTGCCCAGCCGGCACGTCGTCCTCCAGCTGACCGCCGTCGTCGCCCTCATCGGCACCGTCGTGGCCCTCTCCGTGGCGCAGGCGACCTCCACGGCGCTGTGGTCCGCGGTGACCGTGAGCCACCTCCTGTGGTGCGTCGTCGGCGTGCTGATCCCCGTCCTCGCCCTGAACCGGGACCGCCGGGCCGGCCGCTGACGGCCCCCCGCGTCCGGCCGGCGCGGGCCGGAAATCGGCGATTGGTCTATTCCAGTTGCCGCGGGCGCGGCAGGATGGGCGCCATGGACCTCATCCCGGCGCCCGTCGAGGCGCACCGGCACGCCGGCGGCGGGCACGTCGACCTGGGCCCCGGCAGCACCCTGGACGCCGGCCCCGGCACGGAAGGGACCGCGCACTGGCTGCGCGCCACGGTCGGCGCCGCCACCGGGCTCCCGCTGCCGCCGCCGCCGGCGGGCACGCCCGGCACGATCACGCTCCGCCTCGACCCCGACGTGACCGGGCGCCTCGGCGCGGAGGGCCACCGCCTGACGGTGTCCGCCGAGGACGGCGTCCGCA
This sequence comes from Streptomyces sp. NPDC059718, assembly GCF_042733315.1. Taxonomy (NCBI): domain Bacteria; kingdom Bacillati; phylum Actinomycetota; class Actinomycetes; order Kitasatosporales; family Streptomycetaceae; genus Streptomyces; species Streptomyces sp. NPDC059718. The sequence continues at coordinate 138,823 of NZ_JBHWGA010000012.1, read as the reverse complement.
TCGCCGGCGGGGGACCGGCGGGGGTGTTCTGGGGCGCCCAGACCGTACGGCAGTTGCTCGGGGCCGACGCCTTCCGGCGGGCGCCGCTGCCGGGGCGCGACTGGCGCCTGCCGCACTGCACGGTCGAGGACGCACCGCGCTTCGCGTGGCGCGGGGTACTGCTGGACGTGGCACGGCACTTCATGCCCAAGGACGTCGTCCTGCGCTACGTCGACCTGCTGGCCGCGCACAAGCTGAACGTGCTGCACCTGCACCTGACCGACGACCAGGGCTGGCGGGTGGAGATCCGCCGCCACCCGCGCCTGACCGAGGTCGGTGCCTGGCGCAGCCGCACCAAGGTGGGGCTGCGCGAGTCCCCGTTGTGGGACGAACGCCCGCACGGCGGTTACTACACGCAGGACGACCTCCGCGAGATCGTGGCGTACGCGGCCGAGCGGCACGTGACGGTCGTGCCGGAGATCGACGTCCCCGGCCACTCGCAGGCCGCCATCGCCGCCTACCCGGAACTCGGCAACACCGACGTCGTGGACACCGGCGCCCTGCCGGTGCTCACCAGTTGGGGCATCAACCCGAACGTGCTGGCGCCCACCGAGGCCACCGTGCGCTTCTACGAGGACGTGCTGAGCGAGCTCCTGGAGGTCTTCCCCTCGGAGTTCGTCCACATCGGCGGGGACGAGTGCCCCAAGGACCAGTGGCGGGCCTCCGCCACCGTCCAGGCCCGCATCAAGGAGCTGGGGCTGCGTGACGAGGACGAGTTGCAGAGCTGGTTCGTCCGGCACTTCGACACCTGGCTGAGCGCGCGCGGCCGCCGGCTGATCGGCTGGGACGAGATCCTGGAGGGCGGACTGGCCGAAGGTGCCGCCGTCTCCTCCTGGCGCGGCTACGCGGGCGGGATCGCGGCGGCCCGGGCCGGGCACGACGTCGTGATGTGCCCGGAGAGCCAGGTCTACCTGGACTGGCGGCAGTCGGACGGCGAGGACGAGCCGGTGCCGATCGCGCACGCCCGCACCCTGGAGGACGTCTACCGCTTCGAGCCCGTCCCGGACGGCCTCACCGCCGAGGAGGCCGCCCACGTCATCGGCGCGCAGGCCAACATCTGGACGGAGACGATGGATTCGGTCCGCGCGGTGGACTACATGGCCTTCCCGCGGCTCGCCGCCTTCGCCGAGACGGTCTGGAGCCGGCTGCCCGGGCCCGCCGCCCGCGACCACGAGGGCTTCGCCGCGCGAATGACCACCCACTACGGGCGACTTGACGCACTGGGGGTCGAATACCGTCCGCCGGGCGGTCCGCTGCCGTGGCAGCGGCGTCCGGGCGTCATCGGACGCCCGATCGAGGGGCCGCCCCCGATCGTGTGAGGCCTGCCACAACCCTGGGCCGGTCGACGTTTGAAATGGCAAGGTGGTCTGGCCAATCACGGCAAGGCGCATGAAGGAGGCCATTCCCGTCGCAACCTGGAGAAAAGCGCAAACCGGACGGGGTGTCATCCGGAAGGCGGGTTCTCCTTTGCGACCCTCGCGTTGATCACCCCGGAAGATGTGCCAGAGTTGCCACGTCCGGGCTGTCAGCACGTACCGTACGGCTACCGCACCGCGGACAGCCGGGGAAGGGGCAGCTGCGTGAGCACGTACGCACGGCAGGCAGCGCGCAATGTGGCGTTGCCGACCTCGCTCGACGAGGCCGTGGCGGCCTTGGCCGCCACGCCCACAGCCGTGCCCGTCGCCGGAGGCACCGACCTCATGGCGGCCGTGAACTCCGGGCTGCTGCGCCCCGCGGGACTGGTCGGGCTCGGGCGGATCAGCGAGATCCGCGGCTGGCAGTACGCGGACGGCGCCGCGCTGCTCGGCGCCGGCCTCACCCACGCCCGCATGGGCCGCCCGGACTTCGCCGCGCTCATCCCCGCCCTGGCCGCCGCCGCCCGCGCCGCCGGACCCCCGCAGATCCGCAACGCGGGCACGCTCGGCGGCAACATCGCCGGCGCCGCGCCCACCGGTGACTCGCTGCCCGTGCTGGCCGCCCTGGAGGCGTCCGTCCTCGTCGCCGGCCCGGACGGCAATCGCGAGCTGCCGGTCAGCCACCTGCTCACCGCCATGGACCCGCTGCGGCCGGGCGAGGTCCTGGCGTACGTCCGGGTCCCGCTGCTGCACGCGCCGCAGACGTTCCTCAAGGCCACCGGCCGCACCGGACCCGGCCGCGCGATCGCGTCCGTCGCCGTCGTCCTCGACCCCGCCCGCCGGGGCGTACGCTGCGCGGTGGGAGCTGTCGCACCGGTGCCGCTGCGGCCGCTCGAGGCCGAACGCTGGGTCGCCGGGCTGATCGACTGGGACGGCGAGCGGACGCTGGCACCGGAGGCCCTCACGGCATTCGGCGAGTACGTCGCCGCCGCCTGCATCCCCGACCCCCTGCCGGCCCCGGACGGCACCACGGCCCCCGAACTGCCCCCCGCGGCCGTCCAGCTGCGGCGTACGGTGGCCGCACTGGCCCGCCGCGCGCTGGGGAGGGCACTGGCATGAGTGACGACGTGTACGACGACAGGACACCGGACGGGCGCATGACCGACCAGCCGCAGGCGGGGTCCCCCCTGCCGCACGGCGGGGGATTCACCCCTGGGCACGGGGTGTGGGAGCCCCTGCCCCACGGCGAGTACGACTCCGACCAGACCATGCAGGTGTCCTTCGCGGCGCAGCTGTCCATGACCGATCCCGGAGCCGACCCGCTCGCCGCCCCGGGCCACGGCTACGCGCCCGAGCCGACCGGCGTGCCGATAACGGTCGCCCCCGCGGAGGCGCCCGGAGGCCCGGCCGCCGGTGAGGACGCGGCCACCACGTGGGCGATCCCCGTCGTGCGCGAGGACGCCACCGCCGACGACTCCGGCGAGTACTCGGTGGGCGCCTTCGTGCCCACCCCCGACCCGTCGCGGCCCTGGACCGCCCCCGCCGCCCCGCACGCGCCCCCGCTGCCGCGCCCCGGCGTCGCAGCGGACGGCGGCTGGGCGCTCCCCGCGGACGCCACCGGCCAGTGGACGCTGCCCCTCACCCCGGACGGCGCCGCCGGGGAGTCCGGTGAGTACGGCTTCCCGCCCGTGTCCGCCCCCGCGCCGGACGGCGCCGCCGGGGAGTTCCGGTCCGAGCCGGTCCCCGGCGAGGACGCCGCGCACCCGCAGGAGCCCGTGGCGGACCTCGGCGTGGACCTCGCCGCCGAAGAGCCCCCGTCCGTGGAGGAGGCGGCCGAGGAGCCCGGCGACGGACCCGGTGCCGACGCGCACAGCGAACACCCGGTGGACTCCTACGTCCTCAACGTCAACGGCACCGACCGGCCCGTCACCGACGCCTGGCTCGGCGAGTCCCTGCTGTACGTGCTGCGCGAGCGCCTCGGCCTCGCCGGCGCCAAGGACGGCTGCGAGCAGGGCGAGTGCGGCGCGTGCTCGGTCAAGGTCGACGGCCGTCTCGTCGCCTCCTGCCTCGTGCCCGCCGCGACCGCCGCGGGCAGCGACATCCGCACCGTCGAGGGGCTGTCCGCCGACGGCGGGCCCTCGGACGTCCAGCGCACGCTGGCCGAGTGCGGGGCCGTGCAGTGCGGTTTCTGCATCCCCGGCATGGCGATGACCGTCCACGACCTGCTCGAGGGCAACCACAGCCCGACCGAGCTGGAGACCCGGCAGGCCATCAGCGGCAACCTCTGCCGCTGCTCCGGGTACCAGGGCGTCCTGGAGGCCGTGCGCCAGGTCGTGGCCGAGCGCGAGGAGACCGCGGAGGGCGCCGCGGACGACACCGCCGGCGACCCGGCCGACGGCATCCGCGTCCCGCACCCGCGCCCCTCCTCCGGAGGCCCGGCGTGAGCACCCCGGACCTCCTGACCCGGCACCACCTCCCCCCTCGCGGCAGCGAAAGGTACGCGCGATGACGGGCCCCGACGCCGCGACGGCCACCCCGGCCGTGGGCACCCCCGCGACGGTCGCGACGGGCGCCGCCGAGCAGCAGTCCACACCGACGGGCATCGGCGCGTCCCTGCCCGCCACCGACGGGATGGCCAAGGCCCAGGGGACGTACCCCTACGCCGCCGACCTGTGGGCCGAGGGCCTGCTGTGGGCGGCCGTGCTGCGCTCCCCGCACCCGCACGCCCGCATCCTGTCCATCGACACCTCCGAGGCCGTCGCGCTGCCCGGGGTGCGGGCCGTGGTGACCCACGAGGACGTGCCCGGCGACGCGATGCACGGCCGGCGGGTCGCCGACCGTCCGGTCTTCGCCAAGGACACCGTCCGGCACCACGGTGAGGCCATCGCCGCCGTGGCCGCCGACCACCCCGACACCGCCCGGCTGGCCGCCGCCGCCATCCAGGTCGAGTACGAGGTCCTGGAGCCCGTCATCGACCCCGAGCGGGCCTTCTCGGCGCCCCCGCTGCACCCCGACGGCAACCTGATCCGGCACATCCCGCTGCAGTTCGGCGACCCGGACGCGGTCGGCGAGGTCGTCGTCGAGGGCCTGTACCGGGTCGGCCGCCAGGACCCGGCCCCGGTCGGCGCCGAGGCCGGACTCGCCGTGCCCCGCCCCGACGGCGGCGTCGAGCTGTACGTCGCCTCCACCGACCCGCACAGCGACCGCGACCTGGCCGCCGCCTGCTTCGGCCTGGAGCAGGACCGCGTCAAGGTCGTCGTCACCGGCGTGCCCGGTGCGATGGGCGACCGCGAGGACTCCGGCGTGCAGATCCCGCTCGGGCTGCTGGCGCTGAAGACCGGCTGCCCGGTGAAGTTCGTGGCCACCCGCGAGGAGTCCTTCCTCAGCCACAGCCACCGCCACCCCACGCTGCTGCGGTACCGCCACCACGCGGACGCCGAGGGACGGCTGGTCAAGGTCGAGGCCCAGGTGCTGCTGGACGCCGGCGCGTACGCCGACACCTCCGCCGACGCCCTGGCCGCGGCCGTCGCCTTCGCCGCCGGCCCCTACGTCGTGCCGCACGTCTTCGTCGAGGGCTGGGCGGTGCGCACCAACAATCCGCCGTCGGGCCACGTCCGGGGCGAGGGCGCGATGCAGGTCTGCGCGGCCTACGAGGGCCAGATGGACAAGCTCGCCGCCAAACTCGGCCTGGATCCGGCCGAGATCCGCATGCGCAACGTCATGGCCACCGGCGACCTGCTGCCCACCGGCCAGACGGTCACCTGCCCGGCGCCCGTGGGCGAACTGCTCAAGGCCGTGCGCGACACCGACCTGCCGCCGCTGCCCATGGACGACGACGAGTCCGAATGGCTGCTCCCCGGCGGCCTGGAGGGCGCCGGCGAGCCGGGCGCGGTGCGCCGCGGCGTGGGCTACGCGCTCGGCATGGTCCACATGCTCGGCGCCGAGGGCACCGACGAGGTCTCCACCGCCACCGTGCGCGTCCACGACGGCGCCGCCACCGTCATCTGCGCCGCGGTCGACACCGGCCAGGGCTTCGCCACCCTCGCCCGGCAGATCGTGCAGGAGGTGCTCGGCGTCGAGGACGTCCGCGTCCTGCCGTCCGACACCGACCAGCCCCCGGCCGGCGCCGCCGCGCGCGGCCGCCACACCTGGGTCTCCGGCGGCGCCGTCGAACGCGCCGCCAAGATGGTGCGCACCCAGCTGCTGCAGCCGCTCGCCGGGAAGTTCGGCATGTCGCCGGAGCTGCTCTCCATCGCCGACGGCAAGATCACCTCGTACGACGGGGTGCTCTCCACCACCGTCGAGGAGGAGCTGGCCGGCAAGGAGCTGTGGGCCACCGCCCAGTGCCGCCCGCACCCCACCGAGGGACTCGACGACACCGGCCAGGGCGACGCCTTCGTGGGTCTCGCCTTCTGCGCCGTGCGCGCCGTGGTCGACGTCGACATCGAACTCGGCGCGATCCGGGTCGTGGAGATGGCCGTCGCCCAGGACGTCGGCCGGATCCTCAACCCCGCGCAGCTGTTGGCCCGGATCGAGGCCGGGGTCACCCAGGGCGTCGGCATGGCCCTCATGGAGGACCTCCGCGCGCCGCGCGGCGTCATCAAGCGGCCCAGCCTGACCGGCTATTCGCTGCCCACGGCGCTCGACGCGCCCGCGATCCGCGTGGTGCGGCTCGTCGAGGAACGCGACGTGCTCGCCCCCTTCGGCGCCAAGGCCGCCAGCGCGGTCCCCGTCGTCGTCTCCCCGGCCGCCGTCGCCTCCGCCGTCCGCGCGGCCACCGGCCGCCCGGTCAGCCGCCTGCCCATCCGCCCCCAGCACGCGGTGGCCCGCCCCCAGGGCTGACGCCCCGCCACACACCCCGAAGGGCCCGGTCCATGCGGACCGGGCCCTTCCTGTGGAGGCCGTGGCGGGAATCGAACCCACGTAACTCGATTTGCAGTCGAGCCCCTGAACCACTCGGGCACACGGCCTTGCGTCGTCGACGTGACTCGACCATAGGCGCGGCCCCCGGGAGGGGGTCAACGTTTCCCGGGGGCCTGCAACAGGACTGCCACACGCCGTTCACGAACCGCCGGGCGACGCGAGGAACTCCTCCACCACCGGGCGGAACAGCCCGGGTTCGTCCACCCACGGGAAGTGCCCGACGGCGTGCAGCGGACGCAGGCGGGCGTACGGGAAGCAGGCCGCGACGACCTCGCCCGCGCGCATCCCGGTGATGGCGTCACGGTCGCCGGTGAGGACCAGTACCGGGCAGGTCACCTCGCGCAGCCGGGCCAGGACGGCGAGCCGGGCCGGTTCGTCGATGCCCTGCCAGAAGCCGGCGCGGGGGACCGGGTGCAACTGGCCGCCCTCGGCGGCGGCGTGGACGCGCTGGGGCTCGTCCCAGTGGCCGTACGCCATCGGCGCGACCTGCAGCAGCAGCGTACGGACCCGGTCGAGGTCGTCGGCGGTCTCCAGCTCGGCGAGGGCGGCGACGGCCTCCGGCCACCAGGGTTCGCGCACGCGGCTCTCGAAGATCTCGCGGGCGTCGTCGGGCAGCTCGCCCTGCAGCCGGGAGCCCGGGGTGACCAGCACGAGGTGCGTCAGCCGCTCCGGATAGGCGGCGGCGTACATCTGCGCGGTCGCGGCGGCCGCGTCGTGCGCGAGCAGTGCGAAGCGCTCCAGGCCCAGGTGCGCGCGGAGCGCCTCCAGGTCCTGGGCGAGCCGGGGGAAGGAGTAGGCGAGCGGGTCGCCGGCCGGCGGGCTGCCCCCGGTGCCCCGGCTGTCCGGGACCACCAGGCGCCTGCCCCGGTCCAGACCGCCCAGGTCGCCCAGGTAGGCGGCGTCCCGCCCCGGGCCGCCGGCGAGCGCGAGCAGTACGGGCCCCTCGCCCCGGTCCTGGTAGGCGAGCTCGGTTCCGTCGTACGAGGTGTAGTGCGGCATGGCCTACGCCTTCCCGGCCCGGGCCCGCTTCTCCCGGCCCTAGGCCGAAAGGCCGACCCGGGTGCCAGGGGCAACGAGCCGGTTGACCCCTTACCCTGTCGTGGTGACCACCGCAGACACCGAGCCGGTATCCGGCCATGCAGCCATGCCCCTCGCCGGGCCGGACACCGGAGCCGACACCGTCCTGGGCAGCCGCTACCGCGCGCTGACCCTCGCGATGGTCTCCGTCGTCCTGCTCATCGCCTTCGAGGCCACCGCCGTCGGCACCGCCATGCCCATCGCCGCCCGCGAGCTGGACGGGCTGCCGCTGTACGCCTTCGCCTTCTCCGGCTACTTCACCACCTCGCTCTTCGCGATGGTCGTCAGCGGCCAGTGGTGCGACCGCACCGGACCGCTGGCGCCGCTCGTCACCGGCATCGGCGCCTTCGCGGCCGGCCTGGTCGTCTCCGGCACCGCCCAGTCCATGTGGCCGTTCGTGCTGGGCCGCGCCGTCCAGGGCATCGGCGGCGGGCTCGTCATCGTCGCCCTGTACGTCGTCGTCGGCCTCGCCTACCCCGAACGCCTGCGGCCCGCGGTGATGGCGGCCTTCGCCGCGTCCTGGGTGCTGCCCTCCATCGTCGGCCCGCTCGTGGCCGGCACGGTCACCGAGCAGTTCGGCTGGCGCTGGGTCTTCCTCGCCATCCCCCTGCTCGTCGTGCTCCCGCTCCTCACCGGCCTGCCCGCGCTGCGCCGCGCCTCCCTCCAGCGACCGCCGGACGACCGCGCGGCCCCCGACGGCCGCCGGCTGCGCCTCGCGCTCGCCGTCTCCGCCGGCGCCGGGCTGCTCCAGTACGCCGGGCAGGACCTGAGGCCGCTGTCGCTGCTCTTCGCCGTGGCGGGCGCCGCGCTCGTCGTCCCGGCCGCGCTGCGGCTGCTGCCCCGCGGCACCTTCCGCGCGGCCCGCGGACTGCCGTCCGTGGTGCTGCTGCGCGGTGTGGCGTCCGGCACGTTCCTCGGCGCCGAGAGCTTCGTGCCGCTCATGCTCGTCACGCAGCGGCACATGTCCCCGACCCTCGCCGGGCTCTCCCTGGCCAGCGGCGGCGTCACCTGGGGCATCGGCTCCTGGATCCAGGGCCGCCCCCGCCTCGAACCCCACCGCGAACGCCTCGTCGTCCTCGGCATGTTCCTCATGGCCGCCGCGATCGCCGGCGCCGCCCTGCCGCTCCTGGACGCCGCCCCCGCCTGGAGCGCGGCCGCCGCGTGGGGCGTGGGCGGCCTCGGCGCGGGCCTGGTCATCTCGTCCCTGAGCGTGATCCTCTTCAAGCTCTCGCCCCCCTCCGAGGCCGGCGCCAACTCCGCCGCCCTCCAGGTCTCCGACGCGCTCTCCAGCGTCGTCCTGGTCGCCGCAGCGGGCACCGTCTTCGCCGCCCTCGGCGGGGCGGCGGGCGCCTTCACGGCCGTCCTCCTCCCCCTGTCCGTCCTCGCCCTCGCGGGCGTCGCCGTCGCGGCCCGCCTCCGCCCGAGAGCGCGGTAACCCTGCGGCCCGGGGTGCGTTGTTTCCGCCCGGTGGGTTGTGTGCGGGTGCGTTGCGCCTGCGGCGGGCATCCCCCGCCCTTCCGCCCTCCCCCAGCCTTCGGCCGGGGGGACCCCCATGGGGGCACCCCGCCACACCCCCTCCAGTCGTATGGGCGGCTGACGGCCGGACGGGTTCAGAGAGCGGTCCGGGGTGGCCGCAAGTGCCTACTGACCCCCCACCGGCCGTCGTGCGCCGCGACATCGGGAGGGGGTGTGGCGGGGTGCGCCCGGAAGCGACGAGCGGCGGACCCGGGTGCCGAACGACGCGGGGGTAAACCGCGAGCGCTGAGGACGTGCGCCGGCGCGGCACCGACCCCACGCCAACAGAGCGCAGGCCCGCACTGACCGCGCCGGGCAATCGGGCGGGAGGGTGGGGGAGAAACCGCAACAGCAACAAACGCGGCGCCGCACACGACAACCGGCCCCCACAGAACGTGCCGCACACGAGCCCGCGCCGCGCGCCAGTAGGCTGTGACGGTTGTCGTACCCGACCCGTCACCGGAGACCGTGACTACCACCGCCCCGCACAGCGCAAGCAACTCGCACTCGCACCACCTGTCGCCCGCCTTCCCCGGCCGCGCCCCCTGGGGCACGGCCGGCAAGCTGCGCGCCTGGCAGCAGGGTGCCCTGGACCGTTACGTCGCGACGCAGCCGCGTGACTTCCTGGCCGTCGCGACGCCCGGCGCAGGCAAGACGACGTTCGCGCTCACCCTGGCCTCGTACCTGCTCCACAACCACCTCGTGCAGCAGATCACCGTCGTCGCCCCCACCGAGCACCTGAAGAAGCAGTGGGCGGAGGCGGCGGCCCGGATAGGCATCAAGCTGGACCCGGAGTACAGCGCGGGGCCGGTCGGCAAGGAGTACCACGGGGTCGCGGTGACCTACGCGGGCGTCGGCGTGCGGCCGATGCTGCACCGCAACCGCTGCGAGCAGCGCAAGACGCTGGTGATCCTGGACGAGATCCACCACGCGGGCGACAGCCGGTCCTGGGGCGAGGCGTGCCTGGAGGCGTTCGAGCCGGCGGCCAGGCGGCTGGCGCTGACCGGGACGCCGTTCAGGTCGGACACGAACCCGATCCCGTTCGTGACGTACGAGGAGGGCAACGACGGCATCCGCCGGTCCTCCGCCGACTACACCTACGGCTACGGCAACGCGCTCGCCGACCACGTCGTGCGCCCTGTGATCTTCCTCTCCTACAGCGGCAACATGCGCTGGCGCACGAAGGCCGGCGACGAGATCTCCGCACGGCTCGGCGAGCCGATGACCAGGGACGCGATCGGCCAGGCCTGGCGGACCGCGCTGGCGCCGACCGGCGAGTGGATCCCGAACGTGCTGCGCGCCGCCGACCAGCGGCTGACCGAGGTCCGCAAGTCCATCCCGGACGCCGGCGCCCTGGTGATCGCCACCGACCAGGACTCGGCCCGCGCGTACGCCAAGCTGATCCGGGAGATCACCGGGCACAAGGCGACCGTGGTGCTCTCCGACGACACCGGGGCGTCCTCGCGGATCGAGGAGTTCAGCGCGAGCGACGACCGCTGGATGGTGGCGGTCCGCATGGTGTCGGAGGGCGTGGACGTCCCGCGGCTGGCCGTCGGGGTCTACGCGACGACGATCTCCACCCCGTTGTTCTTCGCACAGGCGGTGGGCCGCTTCGTGCGGTCCCGCCGCCGCGGCGAGACGGCCTCCGTCTTCCTGCCGACCATCCCCATGCTGCTGGAATTCGCGGGCGAGATGGAGGTGGAGCGGGACCACGCCCTCGACAAGCCCAAGAAGGAGGGCGAGGAGGACCCGTACGCGGAGTCCGAGAAGGAGCTGGAGGAGGCCGAGAAGCAGCAGGACGAGGACACCGGCGAGCAGGACATGCTGCCCTTCGAGGCGCTGGAGTCCGACGCCGTCTTCGACCGGGTGCTGTACGACGGCGCCGAGTTCGGCATGCAGGCGCACCCGGGCAGCGAGGAGGAGCAGGACTACCTGGGCATTCCGGGCCTCCTCGAGCCGGACCAGGTGGAGTTGCTGCTGCAGAAGCGGCAGGCCCGGCAGATCGCGCACAGCCGGAAGAAGCCGGACAGCGAGGCGGACCTGCTGGAACTGCCCGCCGAGCGGCGGCCGATCGTCACGCACAAGGAGCTGCTGGAGCTGCGGAAGCGGCTGAACACGATGGTCGCCGCGTACAACCACCAGAGCGGCAAGCCGCACGGCGTCATCCACAACGAGCTGCGCCGGGTGTGCGGCGGACCGCCGAGCGCGGAGGCGACGGCGGGGCAGCTCAACGAACGCATCAAGAAGGTCCAGGAGTGGGCGACGCGGATGCGCTGAGCGGCGGCCGTCCGCTCATCCGCGGTGCCCGCGCCGGGTGCTGATGGTACGTCAGTGGCGCTGTGAATCTTGCGGTGCGAGAGGTGATTCCGCGGAAGATTTACGTCGTGCGCCCCCGCTGCCCCGGTCACGTGACCGGATTGTGGACGAAGTCTTCCGCTGAGCGGTACGCATCGCTACCGTTCCGGTCACGCAACGCGCCGTGGCAGAGCAGCCTCGGGGCGCCAGCCGGTACCGCCAGACCGGTGGCCTCTCCGCGCTCTGCCGCGGGACCGGCAGTGCTCCCGCCGTGAGAGATGAGCCGCCACTCACACGAGAGGGGGGGCGTCGTGACCGCGGAGACCTCTCAGACGCTCGATCGGGGCCTGCGGGTCCTGAAGCTGTTGGCCGACACCGACCACGGACTGACCGTCACGGAGCTGGCGGTGAAGCTGGGCGTCAACCGTACGGTGGTCTACCGCCTCCTGGCCACGCTGGAGCAGCACTCCCTGGTCCGCCGGGACCTCGGCGGCCGCGCCCGGGTCGGGCTCGGCGTGCTGCGGCTGGCGCACCAGGTGCACCCGCTGCTGCGCGAGGCCGCGCTCCCCGCCCTGCGCTCCCTCGCCGAGGACATCGGCGCCACCGCCCACCTCACCCTGGTCGACGGCACCGAGGCGCTGGCCGTGGCGGTCGTCGAGCCGAGCTGGACCGACTACCACGTCGCCTACCGGACCGGTTTCCGGCACTCCCTCGACCGCGGCGCCGCGGGCCGGGCGATCCTCGCCGGGCGCAGCGTGCAGCCGTACGAGCCCGATGCACGGTGTTCCGAGGGCCCCGGGTACGTGCTGACCCACGGCGAGCTGGAGGCCGGGGCGAGCGGCGCGGCGGCCCCGCTGGTGGGGGTGCCGGGCATCGAGGGCAGCGTGGGCGTGGTGATGCTCGCCGACGCGATACCCGAACGGGTGGGTCCCCGGGTCGTGGAGGCGGCGCTGGAGGTCGCCGACGCCTTGCGCTAGCGGCCGTGGCGCCCCGGGCCCCGGCACGCCGGGCCGCCGCCGTGAACTACATTCACCCCATGCCTTTCGTCTCCGCCCGGAACCGGATCCTCGCCGTCTGCGCCGCGCTCGTGGCCGCGCTGCTGGCGGTGGCCCTGTTCGCGCCGCTGCCGATCTCGATCGTCGTGCCGGGGCTGACGGCCGACGTCCTCGGCGACGACCAGGGCAAGCCGGTGATCACGATCTCCGGGACCGGGACCCGCGACACCTCGGGGCAGCTGCGGATGACGACCATCGCGGCGACGAACCCGGACGCGGCCGTCCGCTTCGGTGACGTCCTCAAGGCCTGGTTCGCCGCGGACCAGGCCGTGATGCCGCGCGACGCGGTCTACCCGACCGGCGGCACCGTCAAGGAGATCGAGCGGCACAACCAGGCGGAGATGACCGAGTCCCAGCAGGACGCCACCGCCGCGGCCCTGCGGCAGCTGCGGCTGTCCCCGTCGGACGTCAAGGTCACCCTCCACCTCGCGGACGTCGGCGGGCCCAGCGCGGGGCTGATGTTCAGCCTGGGCATCATCGACAAGATCGAGGGCAACGGCCGCGGCGGCGACCTCACCGGCGGCCGCAGGATCGCCGGTACGGGGACGATCACCGCCGGCGGAAAGGTCGGCCCGGTCGGCGGCGTCCCGCTCAAGGAGCAGGCCGCCCGGCGTGACGGCGCGACCGTCTTCCTCGTCCCGAAGGCCGAGTGCGCCGATGCCAGGGCCGAACTCCCCAAGGGGCTGCGCCTGGTGCCCGTCACCACCCTGGACGGCGCGATCGACGCCCTGGACGCCCTCGACAGCGGCGGCAAGGTCCCCAGCTGCTAGTGCGAGGTCATGTGCCCCGCCGGGCGTCCATGTGGCGCCAGGAGGGGAAGACCAGCGGGCACAGCGTCGCCAGGAAGTACGCCCCGCCGGTCAGCAGCAGCGCGCCGGCCAGGCCGATGCCGTCCACCAGGTAGCCCGCGGCGAGGCCGCCCACGGGGGTGGTGAGCAGCACCCCGGCGCCCAGGGTGCCCAGAGCGCGGGTGCGCAGCTCGTCCGGGATGTTCTCGAAGGTCACCGTCGCCAGGATCGGGTTGAGCGCCCCGGCCGCGATGCCGCCGGCCACCATGGTCACCGCCAGGGCACCCCATCCGGGTACCCATGCGGCGATGAGGAACCGGGGTGCGCCGCACAGCAGGAAGCACACCGTGTAGACCGGCCATCGCGGCAGGCGGTGGCCCACCGCGCCGTACAGCAGCGCCCCGGTGAGCGCGCCGGCCCCGAAGAGCCCGGACAGCAGGCCGAGTTGGACGGATCCGCCGAGTTCCCGGTCGGCGTGCACGGGCAGCAGCACCGAACTCCAGCCCGCGTCGAGGCCGTTGGTGACCATGACCATCAAGGTGATGGCGAGCAGCAGCCGGGAGCGGATCAGGAAGGCGTAGCCCTCGCGCAGTTCGGCCCGGTACGTACGCAGCGAGACCGGTGCCGCGTCCTTGGCGGGTTCGGCGCCGGGCAGCCCGCGGACGCCGAAGGCGATCAGCAGCGCGGAGACGGCGAAGGTCGCGGCGTCCAGCAGCAGCACCGCCTCCGCGCCCAGGACGGCGATGAGCACACCGCCGGCCGAGGCGCCGAGCATCCGGGCACCGCGTGAGGCGCCGTCGAAGTAGCCCGCGGCGCGCCCCAGTGGCGTCCCGGCCCGCTCGGCCAGCACGGGCAGCAGGACCTCGCGCGCGGTCTCGCCGGGGGCGTGGAAGAGCCCGCTGACGGCCATCAGCGCGCACAGTTGCCAGAAGCGCAGCACGCCCGCGAAGTGGAGCAGCGGGATCGCCACGACGGCCACCGCGCACACCGCGTCCGACAGGACCGAGGACCTGCGCCGTCCGAAGCGGTCGATGACCGGCCCCCCGACGAGCGCGGAGACGACGACCGGCAGGGTCGCGCAGAAGGCCGCAAGGCCCGCGCGGGCGGCGCTGCCGGTGGTCTGCAGCACGAACCACGGGACGGCGAGCACGGTGAGCGAATTGCCGCTGATCGACACGACGTTGGCGGCCAGCACCAGCCGCAGCGGCCGCGGATCGGGTACCGGCACGGGCCCGGTGGCCCGCTCGGTGCCGTCGGATATGCCGGTTCCGGTCTCCATGTGTGTCCCCCGTGGTCGGTGCGGTCAGTCGGCGGTGCGCGGAAAGGTGTGCAGGTGGACGCGGACGGGCACGGCGTCCTCGGTGTCCCCGGCGCCCTCGTGGTCCGAGGGGTGCTCGCCCTCCGAGGTGCGGTAGCGCTCCAGCACGGCGTGGAGTTCGTCGCGCAGGGCGCGGGCCCCGGCCGGGGTGAGCCGCAGGGCGAAGTCGCTGAGGTCGAAGCTGCGGCGCCACTCCGCGGACCAGTCGCCGACGGTGGCGAGCCAGGTCTCCAGCTCTGCGGCGTGGTGCGCGGCGACCTCGCGCCCGAACAGTCCGATGGCGGCACGCACTTCGGGGTCGGCGTGGCCGAGGAAGCCCCCGGCGTCGAAGTGCGTGCCGCGGTGGGCGGCCCTCCACCAGCGCTCGCGCGCGGTGCCGCGGTCCGGTTCCTCCTCGACGAAGCCGTACGCCGCCAGTTGCCGCAGGTGGTAGCTGGTGGCGCCGCTGGATTCGCCGAGCCGGGCCGCCAGGCCGGAGGCGGTGGCGGGGCCGTACTCGCGCAGCGCGGCGAGCAGCCGGATGCGCAGCGGGTGCGCGAGGCCGCGCAGGGTGCGCGGGTCGAGGCTGATGACGCCGGGGTCGGTCGCGTCGGCGGTGGGGTCGTCTGGCACGGTCCCACCGTAGAGGCTGCAAAGACTCCTTTGCAACGCTTTCTTTGCATGCATCGCCCGACGCGCTCACCCGACGCGCTCTCCCCGCGCGCTCACCCCGCCCTGATGAAGCCCTCCTTCACCAGCCACTCCTTGGCGACCTCGTGCGGGTCCTCGCCCTCCACGTCCACCTTCGCGTTGAGCTCCCGGCCGATGTCGGTGGTCAGCTTCTCCGACAGCGGGTCGAGCAGGGAGCGGATGGCCGGCCAGCGCTCCAGAGCCTCGCTGTTGACGACGGGGGCGGCGTCGTAGTTCGGGAAGAAGCGTTTGTCGTCCTCCATGACCTGCAGGTCCAGGGAGGCGATCCGGCCGTCGGTCGTGTAGACCTCGCCGAGCAGGCAGGAACCGGGCTTGGCGATCTGGGTGTAGATGATCCCGGTGTCCATCTTGCGGATGTTGCCGGAGGGCAGGTCCATGCCGTACGCCTTCTCCATGCCGGGCAGGCCGTCGTCCCGCGAGGCGAACTCGTTCTCCACGCAGAGGGTGACGGCTTTGGGGTCCCTCCTCGACAGGGCGGCCACGTCGGACAGGGTCCGCAGCCCGTACGGGCGGTTCTTGTCCCGGCTGATGGCGAGGGCGTAGGTGTTGTCCAGGGTGGACGGCCGCAGCCAGGTGATGCCGTTGCGCAGGTCGGCGTCGCGGACGGCCCGCCACTGCTCCATGGGGTCGGCGATGGGCTCGTCGTGGCCGAGGTAGGTGATCCAGGCGGTGCCCGTGTACTCGTACATGGCGTCCGCGGCACCGGACTTGACCGCCTCCCGCGCCCCGATGGAGCCCTGGATGTTGGTGCGGTCCAGCACCTCGGCGCCGGCCGCCTTGAAGACCAGGCCGATCATCGAGCCCAGGATGATCTGCTCGCTGAAGCTCTTGGACGTCACCGTCAGCGAGGCGCCCTTCAGCGGGAGACCCTGTCCCAGGGAGCCGGGGCGCACGTCGTCGACGAGCGGGCTGCCGCTCTTGAGCCCGCAGCCCGGGATGCAGGCGAGCAGCACCAGGAGGCCCGCGGCCAGGGCCGGGCGGCGCATCAGCCCGTGTCCAGACCGTGCGGCCGCAGCACCTGCTCGGCCAGCGACGCCAGCCAGTCCACCAGCAGGGCCAGCACCACGGTGAGCACCGAACCCAGCACGAGCACCGGCATGCGCTGGGTGACGATCCCGGTGGTGATGATGTCGCCGAGCCCGCCGCCGCCGACGAAGGTGGCGAGCGTGGCGGTGCCCACGTTGAGCACGAGCGCGGTGCGCACGCCGGCCAGGATCAGCGGTACCGCCAGCGGCAGTTCGATCCGGGACAGCGTCCCGGCCGCCGACATCCCGATGCCGCGCGAGGCCTCGATCAGGGTGGGGTCGATGGCCCGCAGCCCGGCCATGGTGTTGGACAGCACCGGCAGCACCGCGTAGACCACCATGCCGATCAGCGCCGTGCGCGGCCCGATGCCCAGCCAGATGACCAGCAGCGCCAGCATCCCGATGGCGGGCGTCGCCTGCCCGATGTTGGCGATCGCCGTGACCACCGGGGCGGCCGGGCGCAGCCGCCGCCGGGTCAGCGCGATGCCGAGCGGGACGGCGATGACCAGCACCCAGAAGGTGGAGATCGCGGTCAGCTTGACGTGCTGCCACAGCCGCACCCTGACGGTGTCGCCGACGAGGGCGTTCTCGGCGATGGAGTCGAGGGTGATGCCGGTGATCCACAGATAGGTGGCCAGCAGGACGAGGGCCAGCACGACCGGGGTGACCAGCAGTCTCCGCCAGGTCAGCCGCCGGGCCGGCGGCTGACCGGCGGGCCCGGAGGGCCGGTCGCGGAGGCCCTCGCCGTCCGCGGGTTCCTCCGGACCGGCCGGGCCCTGCCCGGCCCCGGGAGCCGTCGCGGGCCCGCCCGTCCCGCCCGTCCCGCCCGGCGGTGCGCCGGTGGCGGGGCTCATGCCCGCGTCCCCGGTTCGTGGTCGGCGCCCTCCTGCTCGGCCCGGGTCTGCGGGGCGCGCAGCTCCTCCAGTTCGTGACGGTGCTCCAGGGCCGCCAGCCGGTCCTCCTCCAGCAGCTGGTGCACGGAGTTGAGCAGCGTCTCCATGTCCACCACCCCGGTGAACTCGCCGCGCCGCCCGGTCACCGCGACCCGTCCGCTGCTGTCGGTGAGCACCGCCTCCAGGGCGTCCCGCAGGGTCGCGTCCCGGGTCACCGTGTCGCCCACCAGCGTCCCGGCGCGGGCGAGCGAGCCCTTGGCGCGCATCAGGTCGCCGCGCCGCAGCCACTTGTAGGGGCGGCCCCTGCGGTCCAGCAGCAGCAGTTCGTTGGTCGTGGTCACCTCGCGCAGCCGGTCGAAGATCGACTGGAGAGGGTCGTCCAGGCGCACCGTCGGGAAGTCGGCGACGCCCACGTCCCGCACCCGGGTCAGGTTGAGCCGCTTCAGGGCGGCCCCGGCGCCCACGAACCCGGAGACGAAGTCGTCGGCCGGATTGGTCAGGATCGCCTCCGGGGTGTCGAACTGGGCGATGTGCGAGCGCTCCCGCAGCACCGCGATGCGGTCCCCGAGCTTGATCGCCTCGTCGAAGTCATGGGTGACGAAGACGATCGTCTTGTGCAGTTCGTGCTGCAGCCTGATCAGTTCGTCCTGGAGGTGGTCGCGGGTGATCGGGTCGACGGCGCCGAAGGGCTCGTCCATCAGCAGCACCGGGGGATCGGCCGCCAGCGCCCGCGCCACCCCGACGCGCTGCTGCTGACCGCCCGACAGCTGGCGCGGGTAGCGGCCCCGGAACTCCCGCGGGTCCAGCCCGACCAGGTCCAGCATCTCCTCGACGCGGTCCCGGACCCGCGCCCTGGACCAGCCCACCATCCGGGGGACGAGCCCGATGTTCTCGGCCACCGTCATGTGCGGGAACAGCCCGGAGGACTGGATCGCGTAGCCGATCTTGCGGCGCAGCTTCACCGGGTCCATGTGGGTGACGTCCTCGCCGCCGATGCGGATGCGGCCCGAGGTCGGCTCGATCAGCCGGTTGATCATCTTCAGGGTGGTGGACTTCCCGCACCCGGAGGGCCCGACGAAGATCACCGTCTCGCCGGCCCCGATCTCCATGCTCACGCCGTCCACGGCCGGTTCCGCGCTGCCCGGGTAGCGCTTGGTCAGCTGCTCCAGCTCGATGGTCGCGCCCGACGCCTCAGCCACGGATCCCCCGGGGGACGGTGAGCCGCCCGAGCAGCACGTAGCAGGCGTCGAAGAGCAGTGCCAGGACGACGATGCCGACCGTCCCGGCCAGCACCTGGTTGAGCGCGTTGGCGCCGCCCAGGGAGGCGATCCCGCGGAAGATCTCGTTGCCGAGCCCCGGCCCGGAGGCGTACGCCGCGATCGCCGCGATGCCCATCAGCATCTGCGTCGCCACCCTGATGCCGGTCAGGATCGGCGGCCACGCCAGCGGCAGCTCGACCCGCGCCAGGGCGGCCGTCCGCGACATCCCGATGCCGCGGGCCGCGTCGACCAGCGCCGGGTCGACCCCGCGCAGCCCCACGATCGCGTTGCGGACCACCGGCAGCAGCCCGTACAGCGTCAGCGCCGTCACCGTCGGGGGGACGCCGAGCCCCAGCCAGGGGATCAGCAGGCCGATCAGGGCCAGGGACGGGATGGTGAGGATCGTCGCGGTGGAGGTGACGGCCAGGGCCGCGGCCCAGTCGCGCCGGTAGGACAGGACCCCGATCGCCACCCCGATAGCGGTCGCCAGCACCATGCACTGGAAGACCAGGCTGGCCTGCTGGTACGCGTCGATCAGCAGCTGCTCGTGACGGCTGGCGAGGTACTCCCAGAAGCTCACCGGGCATCACCCCTGCCGTCGCTCGGCTACGTGTCCGCGTCCTGTGCCGCCTGCTCGACCAGCGGGATGATCCGCAACGGGACCGGGTTCTCCATGACGATCGCCGTGGAGGCCCGCACGATGCCATCAAAGCCCACAACCCGGTCGATCACACGTTGGAGATCGGCGTTCGAGCGGGCCACCAGCCGGCACAGCATGTCCCCCTGCCCGGTCGTGGTGTGCAGCTCCAGGACCTCCGGGACGCCGGCCAAATGCGCCCGCACGTCCGGGCCTTGCCCCTGCTTGATCTCCAGCGTGGCGAACGCCGTCACCGGGTAGCCCAGCGCGGCCGGGTCGACCTGCGGTCCGAAGCCGCGGATCACCCCATTGGCCTGAAGGCGGTCCAGCCGTGCCTGCACGGTCCCGCGCGCCACTCCCAGGCGCCGCGAGGCCTCCAGCACGCCGATCCGCGGTTCCTCGGCGAGCAGCTTGATCAGCCGTCCGTCCAGCCGGTCGATCCCCATGACACCCCAGTCCCTCCTGTGACGGTGGTCACCGTGCACAGAATGCCGCCCGATTTCCGCAGTCTGCTGTACAGGTTGCCCAGTCGTTCTGCGAACTATTGCGCACCTTGAGGTGCCGGGCGAGGCTGCTGCCATGACTGAGACCCTGGATCACACTTCCCCCACCCCCGGCGACGCGGACCCGTTCCCGGTCAAGGGAATGGACGCGGTCGTCTTCGCGGTGGGCAACGCCAAGCAGGCCGCCCACTACTACTCGACCGCGTTCGGCATGAAGCGCGTGGCCTACTCCGGACCGGAGAACGGCAGCCGCGAGACCGCGTCCTACGTCCTGGAGTCCGGTAGCGCCCGCTTCGTCTTCACCTCCGTCGTCAGGGCGACCACCGACCACGGCCGCTTCCTGGAGGAGCACGTCGCCGCCCACGGCGACGGCGTCGTGGACCTGGCCCTGGAGGTGCCGGACGTCCGCGCCGCCTACGACTACGCCCTCGCCCACGGCGCCACCGGCCTGGAGGAGCCCCACGAGGTCGGCGACGAGTACGGCACCGTGGTGCTGGCCGCCATCGCCACCTACGGCCAGACCCGCCACACCCTGGTCGAGCGCGGCGCCTACAAGGGCCCGTACCTGCCCGGCTACGTCGCCGCCGAGCCGATCGTGGAGCCGCCGGCCAAGCGGTTCTTCCAGGCGATCGACCACTGCGTCGGCAACGTCGAGCTCGGCAAGATGAACGACTGGGTGACCTTCTACAACCGTGTCATGGGCTTCACCAACATGAAGGAGTTCGTCGGTGACGACATCGCCACCGAGTACTCGGCCCTGATGTCCAAGGTCGTCGCGGACGGCACGCTGAAGGTCAAGTTCCCCATCAACGAGCCCGCGATCGCCAAGAAGAAGTCCCAGATCGACGAGTACCTGGAGTTCTACGGCGGCCCCGGCGTCCAGCACATCGCCCTCGCCACCAACGACATCGTCGCCTCGGTCCGCGCCATGCGCGCCGCGGGCGTCGAGTTCCTCGACACGCCCGACTCCTACTACGACACCCTCGGCGAGTGGGTCGGCGACACCCGCGTCCCGATCGACACCCTGCGGGAGTTGAAGATCCTGGCAGACCGGGACGAAGACGGCTACCTGCTGCAGATCTTCACCAAGCCTGTCCAGGATCGCCCGACCGTCTTCTTCGAAATGATCGAGCGGCACGGTTCGATGGGCTTCGGCAAGGGCAACTTCAAGGCCCTCTTCGAAGCGATCGAGCGCGAGCAGGAGCGCCGCGGCAACCTCTGATCGCCACCGCCGCCGACTCCGGCGCCGGACCGTGCCCCCGCGGGGGAGGGCGCGGGCCGGCGCCGGTCGCCGTCAGAAGACGATCGTGAAGTGGCGCAGGGCCGTCAGAAACGCGTACGCGCCGAACGCCCACAGCGCCAGCGCCCCCAGCACCGCCCCCGTCGCGGCCCACAGCCCCGCGCGCGGCGGCCGCCGCAGCGCCCCGGGCGAGGGCGCCGATCACCACCCCGGCGGCCGGCAGGCCCGCGATGAGCAGGGCGGCGTTCTCCAGGGCGACCTTGGTGCGGTGGTTGCCCACCCAGTCCGTGGGGCTCTTGTGCTGCGCCGCGTCCGCCGCGCCCATGACCCACAGCACCACCGGCGGGGCGAGCAGCACGACCGCCCACACGCAGCGCACCACGATCCTCCGCCCGTGGCGCCGCCGCGCCTGTGCCGTGCCCCCGGGGTCCGTCGTGTCCGTCACGGCGGTCATCCTCGCCGCGCCCCCGCCCGCGCCACCATCCGTACGGATACTCGGAAAGCCGTGAGCCGCGCGGTGACGTGATCTTCCCCGGGCGGCGGCGCGGTGCGAAGCTGGACGCATGGGCGATCTCATCGACCGGCTGCGCGCCGGACTCCCCGACGGGGCCATCCTCGCCGATCCCGACGTCACCGCCTCGTACGCCAACGACATGGCCAGCTTCTGCCCGGCCGGGGCGCCCGCGGTGGTCGTCCTGCCGCGCACCGTGGAGCAGGTCCAGCACGTCATGCGGACCGCCACGGCGCTGCGGGTGCCCGTCGTGCCGCAGGGGGCCCGCACCGGCCTGTCGGGCGCCGCCAACGCCTCCGACGGCTGCATCGTGCTCTCCCTGACCAGGATGGACCGCATCCTGGAGATCGACCCCGTCGACCGGGTCGCCGTCGTCGAGCCGGGCGTCGTCAACGCCGCCCTCTCCCGTGCCGTCGCCGAGCGGGGCCTGTACTACCCGCCGGACCCCTCCAGCTGGGAGCAGTGCACCATCGGCGGCAACATCGGCACCGGCTCCGGCGGCCTGTGCTGCGTGAAGTACGGGGTCACCGCCGAGTACGTGCTCGGGCTGGAGGTCGTCCTGGCCGACGGACGGCTGCTGCGCACCGGCCGGCGCACCGCCAAGGGCGTCGCCGGCTACGACCTGACCCGGCTGTTCGTCGGCTCCGAGGGCAGCCTCGGCGTCGTCGTGCGGGCCGTACTGGCCCTCAAGCCCGCGCCGCCCGCCCAGTTGGCGCTGGTGGCGGAGTTCCCCTCGGCCGAGGCGGCCTGCGCGGCGGTCTGCGACATCATGACCGGCGGCCACGTGCCCTCGCTGCTGGAGCTGATGGACGGCACGACCGTGCGCGCGGTCAACGACATGACCAGCATGGGGCTGCCCGAGTCGACCGAGGCACTGCTGCTCGCCGCCTTCGACACCCCCGACCCGGCCGCCGACCTCGCCGCGGTGGGGGCGCTGTGCGCGGCCGCCGGGGCGACGCAGGTGGTGCCCGCCGAGGACGCGGCGGAGTCCGAAATGCTGCTGCAGGCACGGCGGATGGCGCTGCCCGCACTGGAGCGGGTCTCCACGGCCACGATGATCGACGACGTGTGCGTGCCGCGCGGCAGGCTCGCCGCGATGCTCGACGGGGTCGCGGCGATCGCCCGCAAGCACGACCTGACGATCGGCGTGTGCGCGCACGCCGGGGACGGCAACACCCACCCCGTGGTGTGCTTCGACGCCGCCGATCCCGAGGAGTCCGGCCGGGCCCGCGAGTCCTTCGACGAGATCATGGCGCTCGGCCTGGAGCTCGGCGGCACGATCACCGGGGAGCACGGCGTCGGCGTCCTGAAGAAGGAGTGGCTGGCCCGCGAACTCGGCCCGGTGGGCGTGGAGATGCAGCGCGGCGTCAAGGCCGTCTTCGACCCGCTCGGCATCCTCAACCCCGGCAAGGTGTTCTGAGCCCACGGCTGAGCCCACGTCTGCGGCCACGGCTGAGGCCACCCGGCCCGCGGGCCGTCGCCCTACGCGTCCGGCGGCTCGTCGGCGCCGTGCCAGGGGTCGGGCGTGCGGCGCTCGTCGCGCGCGCCCTCGCCGGCGGCCGGGGCCAGCAGCTCGTCCAGCCGCTCGTCCATGGCCAGGTGGTCCAGCTCCGTCCCCGGCGGCACCGCCCGCAGCGTGCGCTCCAGCCACGCCGCCACCGGGTGCGAGGACGCCTCCAGCAGGGCGGTGCCGTCCGGCGAGCTGAGCGCCATGCAGATCACGCTCCGCCCGTCCGTCTTGGTCGGCCAGATCCGTACGTCACCGTGCCCGCTCGGCCGGAACACCCCCTCGACCAGCAGCTCCCGGGCGAAGGTCCAGTTGACGGGGCAGTCGGAGCCGATGTGGAAGGTGATGTGCACGGCGAAGGGATCCTCCGCCCGGTAGGACAGCTTGGCCGGGACGGCGATGCTGCGCTCGGGCGACAGCACCAGGTGCATCTCCAGTTCCCGTTCGACCACGGTGTGCATCTCGTCGTCCTTTCCTCGGCGCGAAGGCCCCTGGCGGTGCTGCGCGGCGGGTGCTGCGCGGGGCCCGCACCGGGAGAGAGCGCATACGGCCTTCACCATTACGCGGGTTCCGGCGATCGGGAGGACTTTTCCCGAAGGCCCGGCACACGCGAGATGGATGCGGTACACACGGAACGTCGCCGTCCGCCCCGTCTTGGGTGCGTCCGGCCGTACGACGGCCCTCCCGTTCCCGCCCCCGCCGCGCCCACGGCTCCGCGGCGCGCACGTCCCCGTCCGTCCGAGGCGGTGTCAGTTCGGAAGCGTATCGGTTCGGTCGACGGGTTTTGCCCCGGAATACCGATCCTCGCCCAAGGATCGTTTCTTTCGTCCGCCCGCCGCGTTCTTCGTTAGTGTCGTCCCTTGCACGCCGGGGACGGCGGGCTGGTCCGAGCGTGTCGGTCATGAGGGGAGTTGTCTCGGATGACCTCCGGTAGCAGCGGCGGGAGTCTGCCCGGTCCCGGGTACTACCCGGACCCGTCCATCCCGGGCTACATCCGGTACTGGAACGGGTCCTCCTGGGTGCCAGGAACGAGCCGCCCCGCCCCGCAGCCCGGGGAGGACCTCGCGCCGCCGTCCGGTGCGGCCGTGGCAGCGGCCGGCCCCGCGCTGGCACCGCCGCCCGCGCCCCCGGTGCCGCAGACCCCGACGGCGGCGACGACGCCCTGGACCCCCGCGCTGGAGGAGTCCGGGCCGATGTTCCTGGACGAGGACCCGCGGGCGCCGAGGGCCGAACGCGGACCCGGCACCGGCACCTTCACCGGACTGCAGGCGCAGCCGCAGCCGCGCCCCGCGGAGCAGCCGCGGCAGGAGTCCCGTCCGGAACCCGCCCCGGAGCGGGCGTGGGCCGCCGACCCGGCCCGGCAGGACCCCGCGCCCCGCGTGTCGTGGGGCACGCCCGAGCGTGCGGAGCAGCCCGTCACGCCCGACCGGGCCCCGGCCCCCGCGCCGGCCCCCCTGCGGACCGCCGCCCCCGCCCCTGCCCCCGCTCCTTCGCCGGCCCCGGCCCCGGCCCCGGCTCCCGCGGCCGCCCGTGCGGCCGCCGCGGGCGCGGCCGGGACCACGGCGTCCGCGCCGACCGAGAGCGCCGTGCCGGGGCAGCAGCCCGCTCCCGTCCCGTGGGCGCAGCAGGTGCACGACCTGGCCCGTCAGGTCCCGCCGCAGGGCGGGGAGGCCGCCGCCCCCGCGTCATGGCGGCCTGCGGCCGACGACCCGTCGGCCCCCGCGCGGCGGCAGGCGCGCCCCGCGTCGCCGGGGAGGCGCCTGGTGGCCCGGCTGATCGACAGCGTGGTGATGGGCGCCGTCGTCGCGGCCGCCGCTCTGCCGCTGGGCACGGCGGCGTACGAGCACCTGCGCGACAAGGTGGACGCCGCGCGGCTGACCGGCGAGGAGGTGACGGTCTGGCTGATCGACGGCACGACGGGCGTGCAACTGGGCATCCTCGCCGCCGTCGCGCTCGTCACCGGACTGCTGTACGAGGTGCTGCCCACCGCCAAGTGGGGCCGCACCCTGGGCAAGAAGCTGCTCGGTATGCGCGTGGTGGACCTCGAGAGCCGGTACGAGCCGGGCTTCGGGCAGGCGCTGCTCCGCTGGCTCACCCACACGGTGCTGGACGCGCTCGTGATCGGCTTCCTCGGGCTGGCGTGGTGCCTGTTCGACCGGCCGTGGCGGCAGTGCTGGCACGACAAGGCGGCACGCACCTTCGTGGCCCGCGACAACTGACACCCGAACGGCCCCCGCCGGAGGCGCGGCCGAATCGTCCGGGTTTCACTCGGGGCATGAGCACCGACCAGCCCGAGGACCCGTTCGCCAAGCCGCCCCGGGAGCCGTCCGGGCCCGCGCAGCCGCCGCCCGGGCAGTCACCGCCGCCCGCGGAGCAGCCGCCGCCACCCGGGCAGCAGCCTTACCCGCCGCCCCCGTACCAGCCCCCGCCCGGTGGCGGCTCTCCCTACGACCAGCCGCCCCCGGGCTACGGCGGCGGCGACCCCTACGCCGGCGGCCCGTACGGGGCGGGCGAGCCCGACCCCCTGGCCGGGATGCCCCCGCTGGCGCACCGGGGGCGCAGGCTGCTCGCGCGCATCGTCGACGCGCTGATCATCGGCATCCCGGTCTACGGCCTCACCGGGCTGATCTGGGACTACGACTACAACGCCACCGGCGCGGTGTTCTCCCAGGGCGTCATCTACGCCGTGGTCTACCTGGCCTACCAGGTGTTCATGCTCACCCGGTCCGGGCAGAGCCTCGGCAAGAAGCTGCTCAAGGTGCGCGTGGGCATGCTCGCCGACGGCACCAATCCGACGACCCCGGCGGCGCTGAAGCGGGAGTCGGTCTACTCGCTGGTGCCGATCATCCCGTGCTGTGGTGAGATCTTCTGGATCATCGAAGTGCTCTGGTGCACCTGGGACAAGCCGTACCGTCAGTGCCTGCACGACAAAGCGGGGCAAACCGTGGTGGTTTCGGTGGAGTAAGGCACGCTGTGGGGTGATCGTCGCAGGGCCGTGACCCTCTCCGTCTATGCGCCGTCATGCCCGGCTGATTTACTCACTCCATGAGTTCGAATCAACCGCCCGGCTACGGTTACCCGCAGGGCGGCTCGGGGGGCCAGGACCCGTACGGGCAGAACCCGTACGGACAGCAGCCGCACCCCCAGGGCCAGAACCCTTACGACCAGCAGCCGTTCCCGCAGCAGCAGTCGCCCTACGCCTATCCGCAGCAGGGGCCCGGTTACGGCCAGATGCCGACGGACCCGGCCCTGGCGGGCATGCCCCCGCTGGCCGGCAGCGGCCAGCGCTTCCTCGCCCGGCTCATCGACGGCGGCATCTTCCTCGTCGCGCTCATCATCCTGATGGTCGCCACGAGCACTTCCTTCACGGACACCGGTGCGTTCCTCGGCATCGAGCTGCTCGTCTTCGCGGGCGCGTTCGCGTACGAGGGCCTGATGCTCCAGTCGACCGGTCAGACCATCGGCAAGAAGGTCATGAAGATCCGCGTCGCCAAGCTGGCCGACGGCAGCCCGCCCGGCAGTGCCGCCTGGGGCCGCGCGGCGGTCTACTCCTTCATCGGCATCGTGCCGTGCGTGGGCTCCATCCTGTCGCTGCTCAACGTCCTGTGGCACCTGTGGGACAAGCCGTACCGCCAGTGCTGGCACGACAAGGCGGCCAAGACCGTCGTCGTCCAGGCCTGACACCCGCACTGACGAAGACGACGGCCCCGGAGCGGATGCTCCGGGGCCGTCGGCGTGTTCTGCCGGGGGTGCGGGCTCAGCGCCGCAGCGAGTGCTCGCCCAGCCGGGATTCGGCGACGCCGCGGACGCGGGGCCGTGGCACCGGCTGCTGCGCGACGGGCAGTTCGCGCCTCGTGCGGCGCGTGCCGGCCGGGATCGCCGCCGTCACGGCGACCAGGACACCGAGCGTCAGTCCTGCCGCGGCGATGACCGCCACCGCGACGCCCGATCTCGCCTCGGAGAGCAGCAGCATCGCGAGGGTGGAGAGCACCACGGTCGCGGAACCGTAGGTCAGCTGGGCGGGGGTGGGACGTGGCATGGCTGATCCGTCCTCATATACGACGATTGTGGCGGAGCGTCGGCCAGGGCCGTCTTCCGGGTGGTTCAGACGTGGCACGCCAACCACCGACTCTACGGTGCGAGATGCCCGCACGGAACGCCTGGTAAGCGTGACCTAACCCACGGTACGGAAGCACGGGGGGCGCATGGGGTCGCATCGCGATCTTCCCGGCAGGCAACGAACCTGCGGCGAAATGGAGTTGCACAGGCCGATGTGTCCGCTATGCGCAACGGATCGGTCGCTCACCGTACTTGTCGGTCATGGCCAAGTCAAGATCTGTCTTTTCATCCGTCACTCCGGTGCAATGGCTTCACCCTAGGGAGGTCAATACATCGTGATAAGCCAACGACGGACCATCAGATCCGCCGCTCTGGCCGTGGCGATCGCCGCAATAGGCGCCACCGCCTTCCCCGTCGCGGCAGCCCAGGCCGACCCGCAGGCCGGTCGCGTCGTGCGGCACGACCCGGCGAAGGCGGAGCGCGTCGAGCACGATCTGAAGGGCCCGCTGAGCGAGCGCCAGTCCGCCCAGCGCCAGCAGGCGATCGAGCAGGTCATCTCGGGCAAGTCCAAGGTCGAGGACCGCGGTGCCTCGGACGTGGTCAAGCTCGGCAAGAACAAGTACGTCGAACTCGGGCGCGAGAAGACCGACAAGATCTTCGTGATCCTCGCCGAGTTCGGGACCAAGACCGACCCGCAGTACGGCGGTACGGCCGGTCCCGCGCACAACCAGATAGCCAAGCCCGACCGCCGCAAGGACAACAGCACGGCGTGGCAGGCCGACTACAACAGCAAGCACTTCCAGGACCTGTACTTCTCCAAGGCCTCCGGCAAGGAGTCGATGGCGAAGTACTACGAGAAGCAGTCCTCAGGCCGCTACTCGGTCGCCGGCGAGGTCGCCGACTGGGTCAAGGTCGACTGGAACGAGGCCCGGTACGGCAGCAACAAGTGCGACACCTGCACCTGGAACCTCGTCGCGGACGCGGTGAACAAGTGGGTCGACGCGCGCAAGGCCGCCGGTGACTCCGCCGCCACGATCAAGGCGAAGCTGGCCGAGTACGACCAGTGGGACCGCTACGACTACGACGGCGACGGCAACTTCAACGAGCCCGACGGCTACATCGACCACTTCCAGATCGTGCACGCCGGTGAGGACGAGTCCGCCGGCGGCGGCGCCCAGGGCGAGGACGCGATCTGGGCCCACCGCTGGTACGCGTTCGGCACCGACGCCGGCGCCACCGGCCCGGCGGGCAACCTGCTCGGTGGCACCCAGATCGGCGACACCGGCGTCTGGGTCGGCGACTACACCGTCCAGCCGGAGAACGGCGGCCTCGGGGTCTTCGCCCACGAGTTCGGTCACGACCTCGGTCTGCCGGACCACTACGACACCACCAACACCGCCGAGAACTCCACCGGCTTCTGGACGCTGATGTCGTCCGGTTCCTGGCTCGGCACCGGCAAGGACACCATCGGCGACCTGCCCGGCGACATGACCGCCTGGGACAAGCTGCAGCTGGGCTGGCTGAACTACAGCACCGCCAAGGCCGGCAAGGTCGGGATCAGCACCCTCGGCGTCGCGGAGTACAACACCGCGAGGAAGCAGGGCCTGGTCGTCACACTGCCGAAGAAGACCGTGACCACCGAACTGGCGACCCCGGCCGAGGGCGCGAAGCAGTGGTGGAGCGGCAGCGGTGACAACCTGAGCAACACCCTCACCCGTGACGTCGACCTCACGGGCAAGACCTCGGCGAGCCTGTCCCTCAAGGGCTGGTACGACATCGAGGAGAACTACGACTACCTCTACACCGAGGTGTCCACCGACGGCGGCGCCAACTGGAAGGCGATCGACGGCACCATCGGCGGCGCCCCGCTCCCGCGCGACGCCAGCGACAAGCCGGCCCTGACCGGCACCGCGGCCTCCTACCAGGACATGGTGCTCCCGCTGGACGCCTACGCGGGCACGTCGTTCAAGCTCCGCTTCCGCTACCAGTCCGACGGCGGCGTGGCCCAGAAGGGCTTCCTCGCCGACGCGATCACCCTGACCGCCGACGGCGCGACCGTGTTCAGCGACGGCGCCGAGGCCGGTGACAACGGCTGGACCGCGAACGGCTTCACGGTCAAGGGCTCCACGTTCTCCGAGGACTACGCGCAGTACTACATCGCGGAGAACCGGCAGTACGTCAGTTACGACAAGACCCTGAAGGTCGGCCCCTACAACTTCGGCTGGGGCACCACCAAGGAGAACTGGGTCGAGCACTACGCGTACCAGAACGGCCTGCTGATCTGGCTGTGGGACACCTCGATGAACGACAACAACGTCAGCGCGCACCCGGGCGCCGGTCGGATCCTGCCGATCGACGCCCACCCCAAGGCGCTGAAGTGGAGTGACGGCACGCTGCAGCGCAACCGCGTGCAGTCCTACGACTCCACGTTCACCAAGGCCCGCACCGACGCCATCACCCTGCACAAGAACGGCGTCGCCACCAAGCTCCCGAGCCTGCCCGGCAACACGGTCTTCGACGACAAGAACTCCTACTGGTCCTCGGAGAACCCCACGGGCAGCGTGAAGGTGGCCCCGAGCAACACCAGCATCACGATCCTCCACGAGGCCCGGGACGGCAGCACCATCACCGTCCGCGTCGGTCCCTCCAAGAAGTGATCACGCACCGCACGAAGTGACCTGATCGGCCCCCGTCCCCTGGTGGACGGGGGCCGATCTGCCGATCATGTGCTTATGGCCAGCGGCGGTTTCACCAGGCTTCCGAGCGGCGACGTCGTCGTGGCCCTCCGGTTGCCCTCGCCCGGCGGGGCCCCGGACGAGTACATCAGGGTGCTCGTCGTCTCGGCCAACCGCCAGCGCGCGCTGACCCGCCTGCGGAACCTGGGCTTCCGTACCGTCCGTCTCGTCGGCAACATGGAGCCCCCCACGTCCGACGAGATCAACGCCGTCCTCCACCACCCCGACGGCCTCGTCTGGCGCCGCATCCCCTCGGCCCCCGCCGCCGCCTGGCAGTCCATCGCGGCGCTGCTGGGCCCGACGGTGCGCCGCTGAACCCGGGGCGCCGAACCCGGGGCGCGGCCCCGGGGGCCGTCCTCCCGCTACCGGCCGTCAGGCCCGTTCGCGGACGACCGGCTTGCCGGACAGCTCGGCGCCGGCGGAGCGCAATTCCTCCAGTGCCCGCTCGGTCGTCCTCGCCATGACGCCCGCCGTCAGGTCGAGCAGCACCCGGGTGCGGAAGCCCTCCCGCACGGCGTCCAGCGCGGTCGCCCGCACGCAGTGGTCGGTGGCGATGCCGACCACGTCGACCTCCGCCACCCCGCGCTCGCGCAGCCACCGGGCCAGCCCGGTGCCGTTCTCGTCGGCACCCTCGAAGCCGCTGTACGCGCCCGCGTACGCGCCCTTGTCGAAGACCGCCTCCACCGCGCCCGAGGCGACCGCCGGAGCGAAGTTGGGGTGGAAACCGACGCCCTCGGTGCCGGCGGCGCAGTGCACCGGCCAGGTGTGGACGTAGTCGGGGTGGTCGGAGAAGTGGTCGCCGGGGGAGACGTGGTGGTCGCGGGTGGCCACGACGTGCCGGTAGCCGGCCGTGGCGTCCCCGATGAGGTCGGTGATGGCGGCGGCGACCTCGGAGCCGCCGGCGACCGCCAGGCTGCCGCCCTCGCAGAAGTCGTTCTGCACGTCCACGACGATCAGTGCGCGGTGCATGGTGGTCGGTCCCTTCCGGTCGCTGTCGTTTCGACTGTAGTGAGCGGCGGCCCTGCAGCGGCAGGGTGCCCCGGCGGATCAGTGGGTGATGTACTCGGTGTGCAGCGCCGGCTCGCCGCGCGACAGCTGGGTCGCGGACAGCGGCAGTGCGGCGCGCGCCTCGATGTGGCGGGTGCGGGCCGCGTCCAGCGGCTCCCGGTGCACGGTCTCGCCGCCCAGCACCAGCGGCGCCAGCAACTGCCGGTCCGCCAGCGGTCCCGGGACCGGTCCGGTGCCGATCACCTCGGCCTCGGCGACCCCGTCGGCGTCCAGCCGCCGGGCGGCCCACTTGCGTCCGCCGATGCTGGTCTTGCCGCCCATGGACTTCTTGGCGACCGGCACCAGGGGCGCGTCGGAGTCGTCGGAGGTGGCCCGGGCGACCAGCTTGTAGACCATCGAGCAGGTCGGATGCCCGCTGCCGGTCACCAGGGAGGTGCCGACCCCGTACGCGTCGACCGGCGCCGCGGCCAGCGAGGCGATCGCGTACTCGTCCAGGTCCGAGGTCACCACGATCCGGGTGTCCTTCGCCCCGAGGTCGTCCAGCTGCTGCCGCACCCGGTGGGCGAGCAGCAGCAGGTCCCCGGAGTCGATGCGGACCGCGCCGAGCTCGGGCCCGGCGATCTCCACGGCGGCCCGGACGGCCGTCGCCACGTCGAAGGTGTCGACCAGCAAGGTGGTGCCCCGGCCGAGCGACTCGACCTGGGCGGTGAAGGCGTCCCGCTCGTCGTCGTGGAGCAGGGTGAAGGCGTGCGCGCTGGTGCCGATGGTCGGCAGGCCGTAGCGGAACCCTGCGGCGAGGTTGCTGGAGGAGGCGAAGCCCCCGACGTAGGCGGCGCGGGAGGCCGCCACCGCCGCCAGTTCGTGGGTGCGGCGGGCACCCATCTCCATCAGCGGGCGGCCCCCGGCCGCCACGGCCATCCGGGAGGCGGCGGCCGCGATCGCGGAGTCGTGGTTGAGGATCGACAGCACCACCGTCTCCAGCAGCACCGCCTCGGCGAAGGTGCCCTCGATCCGCATGACCGGCGAGCCGGGGAAGTACACCTCGCCCTCGGGGTAGCCGAGGACGTCGCCGCGGAAGCGGTAGCCGGCCAGCCATTCCAGGGTGGGCGCGTCCACGACGCGCTCCCGTTCCAGGAAGGCCAGGATGCGGTCGTCGAAGCGGAAGTTCTCCACGGCGTCCAGTACGCGGCCGGTGCCGCACACCACCCCGTACCGGCGCCCCTCGGGCAGCCGGCGGGTGAACACCTCGAACACCGAACGCCGGTGGGCGGCGCCGCTGCGCAGCGCGGCCTGCAGCATGGTCAGCTCGTACCGGTCGGTGAACAGCGCGGTGGAGGGGACCGTTACGGGCAGCCCCAGGTCTGCAGTGCTCATGTCCGAGGATGCTACCCCCAAATCTCGTCAGAGTGACGATTTCTCGGAGGGCCGGTTTCCCTGTCGGCACGGTCTGGTGACAGCATGGGTCCCGTGAGTGTCGCCCCCGCAGAGATCGAACGGACCGAGTCGAGCGAGGCCCCCTTCGCGGTGCCGTCCCCGGACGTTCCATGGGTGACTGTCGTCCACAACGACCCGGTCAATCTGATGAGCTACGTGACCTACGTCTTCCAGGCGTACTTCGGCTATCCGAAGGACAAGGCCACCAAGCTCATGCTCGACGTGCACCACAAGGGCCGGGCCGTGGTCTCCAGCGGCACCCGCGAGGAGATGGAGCGCGACGTGCAGGCCATGCACGGCTACGGGCTGTGGGCCACCCTGACGCAGGACCGCTGAGGCCGCGAGACCACCGAGAAGACCACCGAGCCCCTGAGGGACGGCTGATACCGACATGCCCGGCTACTTCCAGACCGCTGCCGCAGGCGGCGCGGCCGTCGCGCTCGACGAGGTCGAGATCTCCATCCTGCGCAGCCTGGCCGTGCAGCTCCTGGAGCTGATCGGCCCCGGCGACGCCGCCGACGGCGCCGAACCGGCCGACCCGCTGGCCGAGCTGTTCGCCGAGGGTCCCACCCGGCCCCCGCAGGACCCGGCGCTCGCCCGGCTCTTCCCCGACGCCTACGAGGAGGAGGCGGACTCTTCGGACTTCCGCCGCTACACCGAGAACGACCTGCGCACCCGCAAGCGCGGCGACGCGCTCGCCGTCGTCCGCAGCCTCGACGCGCTGACCCCCGGCGGCGACGGGGGAGCGGTGCTCAGCCTCGACGCGGAGCAGGCGCGCCAGTGGCTCGGCACCCTCAACGACCTGCGGCTGACCATGGGGACCCGGCTGGAGGTCAGCGAGGACGAGGACAGCGAGCTGTACCGGCTGCCGGACTCCGACCCGCGCAAGCCGCTCGTCATGGCCTACCTCTGGCTCGGGGCGCTCCAGGAGAGCCTCGTGGAGACCCTCATGCCGTGATCCGGGGGGCGTCCGTTCGCTCAGACGACGCTCAATTCCGGATAACGATCACGTCACCGCAGCGGACCGCATTCCCATTCGGCGCACCTTTTGTCCGCTTCTTCCTGTGCCATGTGCCACATTTGCGCTGCGTGCCCGGCGCACACCCCGTGATACGAATCCTCGACCACCGGCCGTGACGCCACCCCTGTCACGGTCGGTCGCGTGGCCGGCCGACCCCGGCGTGCACCTCCACCATCCGGGGGGATCGGAACCCGATCCGGGCCAGTTCGGCCGGACGGGCATGGAGAAAGGCACAGCACCATGACCTCGACGCAGGTCGAGCAGTACGAATCCGGCGGCGGCGCCACGGGGGCCGCGCCGGAAGAGGGCTACAAGCGGGGACTCAGCGCCCGTCAGGTCCAGATGATCGCCATCGGCGGCGCCATCGGCACCGGCCTGTTCTACGGGTCCAGCAAGGGCATCGCCGCCATCGGGCCCAGCCTGATCGCGTGTTACACGGCCGCCGGCATCGTGATCTTCTTCATCATGCGGGCCCTCGGCGAGCTCCTCACCTACCGCCCCACATCCGGCAGCTTCGCCGACTACGCCCGTGAGTTCTTCGGGCCGTTCGCCGGCTTCGCCACCGGCTGGTCGTACTGGGCCCTGTGGGTCACCGCCTGCATGTCCGAGGTCACCGTCGCGGGTGCCTACATCAACTTCTGGTGGCCGTCGGTCCCCGTCTGGTCCACCGCCGCGGTCGCCCTCGTGGTGCTCTTCGTCGGCAACCTCGTCTCGGTCAAGATCTTCGGCGAGCTGGAGTTCTGGTTCTCCACGATCAAGGTCACCGCCATCATCGCGATGATCGTCATCGGCGTCGGCATCCTGACCTTCGGCTTCTCCTCCGCCGGCGACACCGCATCCGTCACCCACCTGTGGGCCGACGGCGGCTTCGCCCCCAACGGCGCCTGGCAGGCCATGCTCGCCATGCAGGGCGTGATCTTCGCCTACCTCGGCGTCGAACTGGTCGGCATCACCGCGGGCGAGGCCGAGAACCCCAAGCAGACCCTGCGCAAGGCGATCAACACCCTGCCGGTCCGCATCGGCATCTTCTACGTCGGCACGCTGATCGTCCTGCTGTCGGTCTTCTCCTGGACCAAGTACACCTCGGGCGTCAGCCCCTTCGTCCAGGTCTTCGCCCAGGTCGGCATCCCCGGCGCCGCCGGGATCATGAACTTCGTGGTCCTCACCGCCGCCCTGTCCTCCTGCAACTCCGGCATCTACTCCACCGGCCGCATGCTGCGCGGCCTGGCCGTCAACGGCGAGGCGCCCAAGGCCGTGGCCAAGCTCAGCGACCGGCAACTCCCGCTGCCCGCGCTCGTCATGTCCACCCTCTTCATGGGCATCGGCGTCATCGTCAACGTCGTCTCCCCGGACAAGGCGTTCGTCTACATCACCTCCGTCGCGACCTGCGCCGGCCTGTGGACCTGGATCGTGATCCTCGCCGCGCACCTGCGCTACCGCGCCAAGGTCCGCGCCGGGCTGCTGCCCGCCGCCGACTTCCGGATGCCGGGCGCCCCGGTCACCAACTGGATCGCCATCGTGGCGCTGCTCTCCGTCGTCGTCCTCATGGCGACCGACGCCGACACCCGCCTCGGCCTGTACGTCTGGCTCGTCTGGTCGGCGCTGCTCGGCATCGGCTACGTGGTCCTCAAGCGGCGCACCCCCGGCGACCCCGCCCTGGCCCTCGCCCAGGAGTAGTCCCGGGCCCGGCGTCTCAGCAGGTGGCAGCCGTACAGCCGTACGGCGGCCACCTTCTCTATCCTGACGACCATGCTGACCATCACCCGTGCCCTGCACGACGCACTCGTCGCCCACGCACGCGCCGACCACCCGGACGAGGCCTGCGGCGTGATCGCGGGCCCGGCCGGCAGCGGCCGGCCCGAGCGCCACATCCCGATGCTCAACGCGGCCCGCTCGCCCACGTTCTACGAGTTCGACTCCACCGACCTGCTGGGGCTCTACCGGGAACTCGACGACCGCGACGAGGAGCCGGTGGTCATCTACCACTCGCACACCGCCACCGAGGCCTACCCCTCGCGCACCGACATCTCCTACGCCAATGAGCCCGGCGCCCACTACGTGCTGGTCTCCACCGCCGACACCGACGGCGCCGGCCCCTTCCAGTTCCGCTCGTTCCGCATCGTGGACGGCGAGGTCACCGAGGAGCCGGTCGAGGTCGTCGACTCCTCCATCTGAGACGCGACGGTCCGCATCCTGGGACGCCCGTCTCTGGGGCCCGGGGGGAATCGATACGATGAGCCCATGGTTTCCCACGACGTGAGCGACAGGGCGCCGGGCACGCTGCTCGTGGCGCGGCTGCACGTCGACCTGTGCCGCCTCACCAGCGCGGCATGTACGTGCGCCTGAGCACCGTCAGCCCGCGCAACCCCGCCTTCCCGCCGTACTCACGCACCCACTGGAGCCGACGCATGGCCATCGAGGTCCGCATCCCGACCATCCTCCGCACGTACACCGACGGTGCCAAGGCCGTCGAAGGCAGCGGCAGCACCGTCGACGAACTCCTCGCCGACCTCGACACCCGCCACACCGGCATCCGCGAGCGCATCGTCGACGGCGGCGAGCTGCGGCGCTTCGTCAACGTCTACCTCAACGACGAGGACGTCCGCTTCCTGGACGGCATCGCCACCAAGCTCACCGACGGCGACAGCGTGACGATCCTCCCCGCGGTCGCCGGCGGCAGCGGCCTGCCGGCCGACTGCGTCGGCGGGCGCTGATGCGGTACGACAGCCCGCTGGCAGCCGTCGGCAACACCCCGCTGGTACGGCTGCCGCGCCTGTCCCCCTCCGGCGAGGTGTCCGTCTGGGCCAAGCTGGAGGACCGCAACCCCACCGGCTCGGTCAAGGACCGCCCGGCGCTGCACATGGTCGAGCAGGCCGAGCGCGCCGGACGGCTCACCCCCGGCTGCACGATCCTCGAACCCACCTCCGGCAACACCGGCATCTCGCTCGCCATGGCGGCCCGCCTCAAGGGCTACCGCATGGTCTGCGTCATGCCCGAGAACACCTCGTCCGAGCGGCGCGAACTGCTCACGATGTGGGGCGCCGAGATCATCCCCTCCCCGGCCGCCGGCGGCTCCAACACCGCCGTCCGCGTCGCCAAGGAACTGGCCGCCGAGCACCCCGACTGGGTGATGCTCTACCAGTACGGCAACCCGGACAACGCCGGCGCCCACTACGCCACGACCGGCCCGGAGATCCTGACCGACCTCCCCTCCGTCACCCACTTCGTCGCCGGGCTCGGCACCACCGGGACCCTCATGGGCGTCGGCCGCTACCTGCGCGAGAAGGTCCCCGGCGTGCAGATCGTCGCCGCCGAGCCCCGCTACGACGACCTCGTCTACGGACTGCGCAACCTCGACGAGGGCTTCATCCCCGAGCTCTACGACGAGTCCGTCCTCACCACCCGCTTCTCCGTCGGCTCCGAGGACGCCGTCCGCCGCACCCGCGAACTGCTGCAGCAGGAGGGCATCTTCGCCGGCGTCTCCACCGGAGCCGCCCTCCACGCCGCCCTCGGCGTGGCCCGCAAGGCCGAACGCGCCGGGGAGCGCGCCGACATCGTGTTCGTCGTCGCCGACGGCGGCTGGAAGTACCTGTCGACCGGCATCTACACCGCCGCGTCCACCGAGGCGGCCGTCGCCGCCCTGCACGGCCAGCTCTGGGCCTGATCATCCCCCCACGGCGCCCTCGCCCCGCCGGACTTCCGGCGACGAGGGCGCCGTACTGGTGATTCCGCCCACAACGGGGCTCCGCAGAGGAGCACGCGCACGCCGTGCGCCTTACGCTCAAGAGCACATGGCGGGTCGCTCCCGCCCCTCCCCCCTCCCCCTGCGGAGCGGGGGCGTCGTGGCGCGCCAACGCAAGACCCCCGGAACAATCCACGGAGGTTTCTGCACATGAAGCTCACCGTCGTCGGCTGCTCGGGGTCGTTCCCGTCCGCGGAATCGGCCTGCTCGAGCTACCTCATCGAGGCCGACGGCTTCCGGCTGCTCCTCGACATGGGCAACGGCGCCCTCGGCGAGCTGCAGCGCCACTGCGGTCTGTACGACCTCGACGCCATCCTGCTGAGCCATCTGCACGCCGACCACTGCATCGACATGTGCGCCTACTTCGTCGCGCGCTACTACCGCCACGAGGGCGGCCCCGCCCAGGCCATCCCCGTGTACGGGCCCGAGGGCACCGAACGGCGGCTGGCCAGCGCGTACGGGGACGTGCCCGACGAGAAGTGCATGAGCGAGGTCTTCGACTTCCGCACCCTCGAACCCGGCACCTTCCGCCTCGGCCCCTTCACCATCACCGCGGACGTCGTCAGCCACCCCGTCGAGGCGTACGGCTTCCGTGTCGAGCACGCCGGTCGCGCCATCACCTATTCGGGGGACACCGGTCCCTGCGACGCGCTGCTGACCCTCAGCGAGGGCACCGACCTCTTCCTGTGCGAGGCCTCCTTCACGCACGGCAAGGA
The DNA here is from genome assembly GCF_042733315.1 of Streptomyces sp. NPDC059718. Classification (NCBI taxonomy): domain Bacteria; kingdom Bacillati; phylum Actinomycetota; class Actinomycetes; order Kitasatosporales; family Streptomycetaceae; genus Streptomyces; species Streptomyces sp. NPDC059718. The sequence goes on along the minus strand of NZ_JBHWGA010000012.1, from coordinate 101,478 downwards.
GGACATCCCCGACCTGCACCTCAACGGCCGCCAGGCCGGCCAGTACGCGGACCGCGCGGGGGCCGGGCGGCTGCTGCTCACCCACATCCCGCCGTGGACCGACCCGCAGACCAACCTCGAGCACGCCCGCGAGGTCTACGACGGCCCGGTCGAGGTGGCGAAGGCCGGCGCGGTCTACGAGGTCTGAACGCCCCGCCCGAAGCAGCACGGAGCCCCCGGAACCAGACCTTCGGTTCCGGGGGCTCCGTCGTGTGCCGCGCCAGGGGGCTACGCCTTGACGAGGTCCTCGTTCTCCTCCTCGGGCTCGCGGCCCGGGGTGGGGAGGTTGAACTTGGTGATCGCGAAGCGGAAGACCACGTAGTAGATCACCGAGAAGACGAGTCCGATCGGGATGATCAGCCACGGCTTGGTCGACAGGTTCCAGTTCAGCAGGTAGTCGATGGCACCGGCCGAGAATGTGAAGCCTGCGTGCACCCCGAAGGCCCAGGTCACCGCCATGGAGACGGCCGTCAGCACCGCGTGGATCGCGTAGAGCAGCGGCGCGATGAACATGAAGGAGAACTCGATCGGCTCGGTGACACCGGTGACGAAGGAGGTCAGCGCGAGCGAGATCATCATGCCCATGACGGCCTTGCGGCGCTCCGGACGGGCCGTGTGCGCGATGGCGAGGGCGGCGGCCGGGAGGCCGAACATCATGATCGGGAAGAAGCCGGTCATGAACTGCCCGGCACCGGGGTCGCCGGCGAAGAAGCGGCTCAGGTCGCCGTGGACGACGGTGCCCGCGGAGTTGGTGAAGTCGCCGAGCTGGAACCAGGCCACCGAGTTCACGAACTGGTGCATGCCGATCGGGATCAGCGCACGGTTGATCAGACCGAACAGAGCGGCGCCGACCGAGCCGAGACCGGTCATCCACTCGCCGAAGTTGCTGATGACCTCGCCGATGGGCTCCCAGACCAGACCGAAGAACACACCGACCAGGACGCCGACGAAGGCCATGATGATCGGCACGAGGCGGCGGCCGTTGAAGAAGCCGAGCCAGTCCACCAGCTTCTTGCGGTGGTAGCGCTGCCACAGGAGGGCCGCGAGCAGACCCATGATGATGCCGCCGAGCACACCGGGGTTGTTGTAGGTGGCGGGGATGTCCGCGCCGGCCTGGATCTTGGCCTCGGTGACCGGGAAGGCCTTCAGGACGTTGCTGTAGACCAGGAAGCCGACCAGTGCGGCGAGCGCGGTCGAGCCGTCGGCCTTCTTGGCGAAGCCGATGGCGACACCGATGCAGAACAGCAGCGGCAGGTTGTCGAACACGGCGCCGCCGGCGGTGGCGAACACCGAGGCGACCTTGTCCCAGCCGAGGCCGTCCGCGCCGAAGACGTCGGGCTGGCCGAGACGGAGCAGAATGCCCGCCGCCGGCAGGACGGCGATCGGCAGCTGCAGGCTGCGGCCGACCTTCTGCAGGCCTTGGAAAAGGCCGGAGCCCCGCTTCTTCGCTGCGGGGGCCGCCGATGCGGTGGCGGTAGTCATGGGGGGTCCTCCTGGTCTAAACCACCGAGTGGTGTAGACCAGTATTAACATGTAAGCGACGCGTCAAGGAAAGCCTCCTCCGGTGTGGTCTAGACCACACTCCTGAGCGTGGCGCCTCCGCTACGCCCTGACGTTGCCCCGCTCCATCTCCTCCGCGACCTCCTCCGGCTCGCGCCCCGGCGTCGCCAGGTCGAACCTGGTGATCACGAAGCGGAAGAGCACGTAGTACACCGCCGCGAAGACCAGCCCGATCGGGACGATCAACCAGGGCTTCGTCGCCAGGTGCCAGTTGATGACGTAGTCGATCAGCCCCGCCGAGAAGCTGAAGCCGTCGTGCACGCCCAGCCCCCACGTCACCGCCATCGACACCCCCGTCAGCACCGCGTGGATCGCGTACAGCGCCGGCGCGATGAACAGGAACGAGTACTCGATCGGCTCGGTGATGCCCGTCACGAACGAGGTCAGCGCCACCGACAGCATCAGGCCCCCGACCTCCTTGCGGCGGCCCGGGCGGGCGCAGTGCGTGATCGCCAGCGCGGCGGCCGGCAGGGCGAACATCATGATCGGGAAGAAGCCCGAGGTGAACTGCCCGGCCGTCGGGTCACCCGCCAGGAAACGCGTGATGTCCCCGTGCACCACCGTCCCGTCCGGCTTGGTGAAACTGCCGAACTGGAACCACACGAAGACGTTGAGGAACTGGTGCAGCCCCACCGTCAGCAGCGCCCGGTTCGCCACGCCGAAGATCCCCGCCCCGTACGAACCCAGGTCCGTGAGCCACTGGCTGAAGGCGGTGAGCCCGGCACCGACCGGCGGCCAGACGAACACGCACAGCACCGCGAAGACGATCGCGACGAACGCCATGACGATCGGCACCAGCCGGCGCCCGTTGAAGAAGCCCAGCCAGTCCACCAGCCTCGTGCGGTGGTAGCGCTGCCAGAAGAACGCCGTCAGCAGCCCGATCACGATCCCGCCGAACACCCCCGGGTTCTGGTACGCCGCCGGAGCCGCCGCCGACGGCGTCCCCGGCGGGATGCACGCCCCGCTGATGCTGCTCGTCGCCAGGAAGGCCGTCCCCTGCGGGCAGTCCTGCGGGAACTGGTGCAGCACCCCGTAGTAGACGAGGAAACCCGCCACCGCCGCCAGCGCCGTCGAACCGTCCGACTTCTTCGCCATCCCGATCGCGACACCCACCGCGAACAGCAGCGGCAGCCCCAGCGAACCGTCCAGCAGCGCCCCGCCCGCGCCGTCGAAGACCTTCGCCACGTTGTCCCAGCCCAGGCCCTTCGGGCCGAAGACGTCGTCCTGGCCCAGCCGGTTCAGGATGCCCGCCGCCGGCAGCACCGCGATCGGCAGCTGCAGACTGCGTCCCATCTTCTGCAGGCCCTGGAACAGGACACCGCTCCACTTCCGGCTCGGACGCGGGGCGGCTGCGGCGGCGTCCGGACCCATGGGACTACCTCCCGGCAGGTAATGTGGTGTAGACCAGTTGCGGCACGGCTGCGTCACCCATGCATCCCCGCAAAAGCGGTCCGCCACTGCATTACGGTGTGAAATCGGACCGAACGGCCGAGACCAACCAGGAGTACAGATGGCCAGCAAGGCAGAGAAGATCGTCGCCGGGCTCGGCGGACTCGACAACATCGAAGAGGTCGAGGGCTGCATCACCCGTCTCCGCACCGAGGTCAAGGACGCCTCGCTCGTCGACGACGCCGCGCTCAAGGCCGCCGGAGCGCACGGCGTCGTCAAGATGGGCAACGCGATCCAGGTCGTCATCGGCACCGACGCCGACCCCATCGCCGCCGACATCGAGGACATGATGTGACCCGGCGCTGACCGCCGGGGCCACCCCCACCTCACCCGCAAGGGGCCCGTTCCCGGACCGGCACGGGCCCCGGGCCGCGCTACGACTAGGCTCGACGCCATGTCTCGTATCGACGGCCGCACCCCCGAAGAGCTCCGCCCCGTCACCATCCAGCGCGGCTGGAGCAAGCACGCCGAAGGATCCGTCCTCGTCTCCTTCGGCGACACCAAGGTCCTCTGCACCGCATCCGTCACCGAGGGCGTCCCCCGCTGGCGCAAGGGCAGCGGCGAAGGCTGGGTCACCGCCGAATACGCCATGCTGCCCCGCGCCACCAACACCCGAGGCGACCGCGAGTCCGTCCGCGGCAAGATCGGCGGCCGCACCCACGAGATCTCCCGCCTCATCGGCCGCTCCCTGCGCGCCGTCATCGACTACAAGGCGCTCGGGGAGAACACCGTCGTCCTCGACTGCGACGTCCTCCAGGCCGACGGCGGCACCCGCACCGCCGCCATCACCGGCGCCTACGTCGCCCTCGCCGACGCCGTCACCTGGATGCACGGCCGCAAGCTCGTCCGCGCCAGGGCCCAGCCCCTCAGCGGCACCGTCGCCGCCGTCAGCGTCGGCATCATCGACGGCGTCCCCATGCTCGACCTCTGCTACGAGGAGGACGTCCGCGCGGAGACCGACATGAACGTCGTCTGCACCGGCGACGGCCGCTTCGTCGAGGTCCAGGGCACCGCCGAGGGCCAGCCCTTCGACCGCAAGGAACTCAACAGCCTCCTCGACCTCGCCGTCGCAGGCTGCGCCGAACTCGACGCGCTCCAGCGCGTCGCCCTCGCCGACCTCGAACAGATCACCAAGAACTGACAAAGAGCGCGTCTGCAAAACGCAACCCGAGGACGGCGCGGTGCGTATGTAAAGGTATGCACCCACGCACCCGCCGCCTCGCGGCGCTCGCCACCGCGGCCGCCCTCGGCACCACCGTCCTCATCGGCTGCAGCGCCGTCGACGCCGTCGACAAGGCCCTCGACTGCGCCAACGTCGCAGCCCAGGTCGCCACCGACGTCCAGAATTTGCAGAACGCCGTCAGCAACGCCGGCAACAGCCCACAGGACGCCGCCAACGCCCTCGACCAGATCGCCGACGACCTCGCCGACCTCGGCGACAAGACCGGCAACGCCGACGTCAACACCGCCGTGGGCGACCTCCAGCAGGCCGTCGAGAACGCACAGAAGGCCGCCGAGAACGGAGACGTCCCCGACATCACCCCCGTCGCCGACGCCGCATCCGAACTCTCCAAGGTCTGCACCCCCGGCTGACGGGATAATCGGACCATGCCGCACACCCGCCTGGTCCTCGCCACCCGCAACGCCCACAAGGTCGCCGAACTCCACGCCATCCTGGCCGACGCCGGACTCGGCGTGGAGCTCGTCGGCGCCGACGCCTACCCCGAGATCCCCGACGTCCGCGAAACCGGCGTCACCTTCGCCGAGAACGCCCTCCTCAAGGCCCACGCCCTCGCCCAGGCCACCGGCCTCCCCGCCGTCGCCGACGACTCCGGCCTCTGCGTCGACGTCCTCGGCGGCGCCCCCGGCATCTTCTCGGCCCGCTGGGCCGGCAAGCACGGCGACGACCGCGCCAACCTCGAACTCCTCCTCGCCCAGCTCTCCGACATCGACACCCCCCACCGCGCCGCCCACTTCCTGTGCGCCGCCGCCCTCGCCCTCCCCGACGGCACCGAACGCGTCGTCGAGGGCCGCCTCCTCGGCACGCTGCGCTTCGAGCCCCACGGCACGAACGGCTTCGGCTACGACCCGATCCTCCAGCCGCTCGGCGAGTCCCGGACCTGCGCCGAACTCACCGCGGGGGAGAAGAACGCCATCAGCCACCGCGGCCTGGCCTTCCGGGGCCTGGTGCCGGTGGTGCGGGAACTGGTGGGGTGACATGACGAAGGGCGCGGCATCGTGGAGATGCCGCGCCCTCGGCGGTGGGCCCGGTGGGACTCGAACCCACGACGCACCGGCTCTAAACCGGCGTCCTCTTGGCCAGCTGGGATACGGGCCCGCGGCGCCACTCTACTGGGTGGGGGCGCCCACCTGCACGGGCATGGTGGCGGGGTCTGTTCGACCGGCGAAGCCGGCGGTCTGGCTGTGGCACGAAGGGCACAGGTAACGGAGGTTGCCGATCCGGTTGTCCAGCCGGTCGCCGTTGACGTGATCGATCTCGAGCGCGATCGTCAGCCCTTGCCAGGCGGGACCCGTGCCACAAGAACCGCATTCGTACGGCACGCCTTTCTCCTGCAGCGCGCGGTGCAGCATCCGCCGGCCGGTACGCGGGCTACCGGGGGCGAGAAGTTGCAGAGTCTCCTCCGCCGGTTTGCGACGTGGGGAGGGGACGCCGCGGGCGTGTGCCTGGCCTGTGAAGTGCGTCGTGGACAGCCCGTGCTCCGTGATGGCCTGCTTGAGCCGCCTCCTGGACGTTCCGTTGTCCGGTAGACCCAGGAGGCGAACGACGCCCGCGAGGCTCGTGGACCGTGCTACGGCCTCACCCAGCCTGCGTACGTCGATGAGCCCTGGCTTCTTGGCGGGTGTTCGGAGGAAATGGGACGTGTCGATTCCGAAGTGGGCGAGCCGACGCTCGATGTGCCGGTAGGCGCTGTCGTACGGAGGCACGTCAAGGTCCTCCAGGATCTCGCGGATGGACCCGCAGCGAGCTGCTGCATCCTCCAGAAGCTCCTTTGTGTACCTGCGGGGTGGTCTGCTGGGCAGCGGTTCGTTGACGAAGTGCCGCGTGTCGATGCCGTAATGCCGAAGTCGCTCCTTCAGGTAACCCAGTGGGCCGCTGCCGAGGGGCTGGCCGAGGCGCGTGAGCATGTCCACGAGACTGCGGGACCGGGCGGCGCAGGCCGTGAGCGAGGTGCGGGTGTAGCCCGGACTGTCGTAGAGACGCGACATCTAGCGCACCGCCCCACGGCGCTTGCGGCCCCGGTAGGTGTCCGTGGCGGCGTGGCAGTTCGGGCAGAGCAGCCGCAGGTTCTCAGGGCGGTTGTCCCACCAGTTGCCGTTGATGTGGTCGACCTCCAGGCACAGTGGCGCACCGTTCCATTCCGGTCCGGTGCCGCACACTGCGCACTGGTTGTCGAGGCCTTGGCGCAGCAGGTGTCTGCGCAGGCGGTCGCTCTGGATCCGACCCTCATCCGGTGTGCCGAGCGCCAATCGCTCGCTGAGGGACCGCTTGGTGCGGCGTGCGGCGCTGTTCGGCGTGAAATGCGAGATGTCGATTTCCAAGCGTGCGATGCGGCGCCCGATGTGCGCCTGGTTGCCGCCGACCGGATTGATGCCGAGCCGGCGTACTACCTCCGCGATGCTGGTCGACTCGCGAACGGCGGCGCGCAACCGGCTTTCGGTGTGGCGGATCCCCTCCTGTTCGAAGTGCGAGCAATCGACGTCCCAGGCGCTGATCAGCTTGCGCAGGTAGGCGCGGCTGCCCTTGGTGGGCGTTCCCCCGAGCCTGGTGATCACGTCGGAGAGCGACGTGCACTGGGCGGCGGCCTCTTCGACGAGTGCGCGCGTGTATCTCACGGTCACATATTCCCCATGCGGTCGCGTGTTGCACTTTCGCACGTTTTAACGACCCGCTTGTACGACGGTTACGCCGACCGGGATACGACGAAGGGCGCCCGGAACGACACACCGGGCGCCCTTCGGCGGGGGAGGTGGGGCTACGCGTCCTTGAGGACCTGGCGCTGGTGGCCGAGGCCGTCGATCTCGAGCTCGACGACGTCGCCCGCCCGCAGGTACGGCTTGGGCTCGGGGCGGCCGAGGGCGACGCCGGCCGGGGTGCCGGTGTTGATGACGTCGCCGGGGTAGAGGGTCATGAACTGGCTGACGTAGTGCACGACTTCGGCGACCGGGAAGATCTGGTCGGCGGTGGTGCCGTCCTGCTTGAGGTCGCCGTTGACCCACAGCCGCAGGCCCAGGGCCTGGGGGTCGGGGATCTCGTCGGCGGTGACGAGCCAGGGGCCGAGGGGGTTGAAGGTCTCGCAGTTCTTGCCCTTGTCCCACTGGCCGCCGCGTTCGATCTGGAAGGCGCGTTCGGAGACGTCGTGGGCGACGGCGTAGCCCGCGACGGCGGCGAGGGCCTCGGTGCCGTCGGCCGCGTAGCGCAGTTCGCGGCCGATGACGACGGCGAGTTCGACCTCCCAGTCGGTCTTGAGGCTGCCGCGGGGGACGAGGACGGTGTCGTCGGGACCGACGACGGTGTCGGGGGCCTTCATGAACAGGATGGGCTCGTCGGGGACGGCGGCGCCGGTCTCGCGGGCGTGGTCGTGGTAGTTGAGGCCGATGCAGACGATCTTGCCGATGCGGCTGAGCGGGGGGCCGACGCGCAGGTCCTCGGGGTCGAGGGCGGGGAGGGTGCCGTCGGCGGCCGCGGTGCGGATGCGGGCGAGGGCGTCCGTGTCGGCGAGCAGGGGGCCGTCGATGTCGGGGGTGAGGGAGGACAGGTCGCGCAGGGTGCCGTCCTGGTCGAGCAGGGCCGGGCGTTCGGCTCCGGCGGGGCCGACTCGCAGCAGCTTCACAAGACTCTCCGGGTGTGGTCGGGGGTGGCGGTGGTCGTGTCCGGGGTCGTGTCCGGGGTCATGTCCGATGGGGGCGGTCATCGGAGGTCTTGGTTGATCCTCCAGCGGCGGGGGTGGCGTCCGCAACCCCTTGACCATGGTGTGGACGGTGCAGCCAGGCGCGTTCGGCGGCGGTCCAGGCGGTCGAGGTGGCGATGTAGAGCCCGGCGGCCGGGGGGACGACCGCGGCGGTGACGAGGGTGCCGAAGGAGAGCAGCGGCAGGTGCTTGGCGAGGCCCTGGGCGTCGGGGGCGGCCTTGCGGGCGCGGCGGTAGGACCAGTAGGCGACGGCGGCGACCACGACGAGGATCGCGGCGTGGAGGGCGCCGGCGCGGGCGTCGCCGATCCGGGTGGCGGAGGAGGCGTGGTAGAGCACGAAGAAGGCGGGGAGTTGGAGGAGCGTGGGGAGCATGCCGGCGAAGGGGGAGGAGCCCTCGTCGGTGTAGAGGTCGGTCAGTGCGCGCTGGAGTTTCTGCGGGTCGCGCCCGTGCTTGCGGCGCAGTTCGGCGACGCGCGGGGCGAGGGCGGCGCGGGTCTTCTCGCCGCGGGCGGCGGCGCGGGCGAGCGGGTGGAGGGCGAGCCTGACGAGGACGGTGAACAGGACGACCGCGGCGGCGGGTGCGGCGGCGGGTCCGGTGAGGGGGGTGAGGGTGTGGGTGAGGGCGAGCAGGAGTTGCGTGAACACGGACATGGGGGTGGGACCCTCCGCGGGTGTCGTCGTGCCGGTCGGGGTGGGCGCGGCGTGACGGGGCGCGGTGGGGCAGCGGGTGCCGGGGTGCGGTGGCGTTGCCCCTAGGCGGCCGTCGGGAGGGGGCGGCCGGGGGCCCTGGGGCGTGGGCGGCCGGAGGCGTCGGGGTCGCGCTGGGGGAGGAAGGCGGTGCGGCGTTGCCGGTCGCGGAGCGCGGTGCGGACGCGTCCGCGGGGTACGGGTGGTGCCGTGGCCGTGAGGCGGAGGGCGCTGCCGAGCAGGAGGGCGACGGCGGCGGCGGTCGCGGCGGCGGCGACGGCGGCGGTGAGGCCGGTGTGGGTGAGCAGCAGTGCGGTGAGGAGGAGCAGGAGTGCGGTGAGGAGGAGCAGGAGTGCGGCGCCGTGCAGGCGTGCGGCCGCGGCGGTCCTGCGGATCACGTGGGCTGCTCCTTCCGTTCGTTCCGCAGGGGATGACGAACGGGGGGTCAGCGTGGTTCCGCGGCGGCGAGTCCGCCCCAGACGACGAGGCGGTAGGCGGAGGTGAACTCGGGGGTGCAGGTGGTGAGGGTGATGTAGCGGCCGGGTCCGGTCATGTGCCGGCGGGGGTGGACGGTGCTGTGGGGGACGGGGGCGATGACGGTGCCGTCGGAGGGGGTGGTGCGGGGGACGGTCTGCTGGACGACGTAGGTGTAGCGGGTGGTGGCGGTCTCGACGAGGAGGGTGTCGCCGGGGCGGAGCCGGTCGATGCGGCGGAAGGGTTCGCCGTGGGTGTTGCGGTGGCCGGCGAGGGCGAAGTTGCCGGGCTGTCCGGGTCCGGCGGTGTGCGGGTAGTGGCCGGCGTATCCGTGGTTGAGGACCTTGGCGCGGCTGATGCCTTCGGCGATGGGGGCGGTGACGCCGATGCGGGGGATGTGGAGGACGGCGTAGGCCTGGGAGGGCCGCGGGCCGGAGGCGGCGTTCCCGGTGCGGGTGCGGGTGCCGTTGCTTCGGGAGCGGCTCGTGGGTGCGGTACCGACGGCGACGGCGGCCGTGGATTCCTCCGATGTATCGGAGGTGTCGGCGTCGTCCCACTGGCGTTCCAGGGCGGTCACCCGGTGTGCGGCGGCGGATTGCGCCCGCAGGTTGGTCCACCACAGTTGGTGGGCGACGAGCAGCAGGAGGACGGCGCCGAGGGTGAGGGCGGCTTCGCCGGCGCCCCACAGTGCGCGTCCCTGCCAGCGCAGCGGGGCGTGGGTGCGGGTGGCCATGCGGGCACGGTAGATGACGCAACGTCAGATTCCCAGGGGTGCGGCCCCGCCCGCCGCCCCGCCCGCATCCCCGTCACCCGGCCAGGAGCCGGGACACGCTGTAGATGACCAGGCCCGCCAGGGCGCCGACGACGGTGCCGTTGATCCGGATGAACTGCAGGTCGCGCCCGACGTTGGCCTCGATCTTGCGGGTGGTCTGCTCGGGGTCCCAGCCGGCGATGGTGTCGGTGATCAGCGCGGTGATCTCGTCGCGGTAGGTCGTGACCACGTACGTGGCGGCGTCCTCCAGCCAGCCGTCGATCTTGGCGGTCAGCCGGGGGTCCTCGGTCATCCGCGCGCCCAGTGACAGCAGTGAGGCCCGGGCCCGCAGCCGCAGCTCGCTGCGCTCGTCCTCGGCGGCGGCGACGATCATGCCGCGGACCGAGCCCCACGCGGACTCGATGAGGTCCTGGACCTCGTTGCGGGCGATCAGGTCCTTCTTGAGCCGCTCGACGCGGGCCCGGGTGTCCGGGTCGGACTGCAGCTCGAAGGCGAAGTCGGCCAGGAATCGGTCGATGGCGCCGCGGGCGGGGTGCTCGGGCATGTCCCGCATCTCGGCGGTGAAGCGCACGAGTTCCTTGTAGACGCGTTCGCCGACCCTGCGGTCCACGAAGCGCGGTGTCCACCCGGGGGCGCCCTCCTGGACGGCGTGCATCACCGAGTCGGAGTGCTCGACCAGCCAGTCGTGGGCCCGGACGCAGACCAGGTCGACCACCCGCCGGTGCCCGCCGTCGGCGACGACGCGCTCCAGCATCTTCCCTATCCCCGGGGCGATCTCCTGGGCGTCCGCGCGGCGGGTGATGGCCTCGCCGACCACCGCCTGGACGTCGGAGTCGCGCAGCACGGTGAGGGCGCCGCGCAGCGCCGCGGCGCCCTGCTCGGTGACGCGGTCGGCGTGTTCGGGGTGTTCCAGCCAGGCGCCGAGCCGCCGGGCGATGCCGACCTTGCGCAGCCGGGTGCGGACGACCTGCGGGGACAGGAAGTTCTCGCCGACGAAGTCGCCGAGGGTGCGGCCGAGCGCGTCCTTCTTGGTGGGGATGATCGCGGTGTGCGGGATGGGCAGGCCGAGCGGCCTGCGGAAGAGCGCGGTCACCGCGAACCAGTCGGCGAGGGCACCGACCATGCCGGCCTCGGCGGCGGCCGCGACGTAGCCGGACCATCCGCCGGCTCCCGCCGACTCGGCCCATTTGGCCAGCGCGTAGACCGCGGTGGCCACCAGCAGCAGGCCGGTGGCGATCACCTTCATGCGTCGTACGCCCCGCCGCCGGCCCTCGTCGGCGGGGCTGTATGAGAACGCCGGAGTCGGGTCTTGGTCCGATCCGGTCACCGGGGCCGTTTCCATCCGTCGTATCCACTCCTTCCGCGTATCGTCCACACCACACTCTTCGAGTGGAACGAACGACGAGTTCCCGGCGTCCGACAATGCAGACGGGCAGGCCCGACGCCTCCATGGGATCATGGCGGCAGCGGATCGCGCCGGTTTCCCGCCCTTGATCCCAGGAGTGAAGCACCGCATGGCCAGGTCGACGGGTTATGCACTGCTCGCCGGAATTGTCGCGCTGGTCGCGGTCATCTCCGCCGCGATCTTCGTCACCGTCAGCCGTACCGACGGATCCGGCCGCTCCGGGCAGCCCATGGTGGCGGCCGGACTCCCGGGTGTTCCGGGCCAGGCCGCGCCCGCGGCGTCCGGTGCGTGGGTGGGCACCTGGTCGACGTCCCCCGCCGGGGGCGAGCCGAACGTGCCGGACGGCTACGCCGGGTGGTCGATCCGCAACGTCGTGCACACCAGTGTCGGCGGCACCTCGGCGCGCGTCCACCTCTCCAACCTCTTCGGCCGGTCGCCGCTGCTGATCGGCCGGTCGACGGTCGCCGTCGCGGCGTCCCCGGGGTCGCCGGCCGCGGCGGACGGCACGATGCGGTCGCTGACCTTCGGCGGGCGGACGTCGGTGCGGATCCCCGCGGGCGGCGAGGTCGTCAGCGATCCCGTCCAACTGGCCGTGCCCCACGCGGCGGACCTGCTGATCACGACGTACACCCCGAAGTCCTCGGGCCCGGTGACGTACCACCCGCGGGCGCAGCAGACCTCGTTCATGGCGGTCGGTGAGCGCACCGCGCGGACCGACGGCTCCGGGTACACCACCTTGACCCCCTACTGGCGCTACGTCACGGGGGTGGACGTCTTCACGCGGCAGGCGGCCGGCTCGGTGGTGCTGTTCGGCGACTCGATCACCGACGGCATCACCTCCACCTCCGGCGCGAACCACCGCTGGCCGGACCGCCTGGCGACGCGGCTGCGCGGCTCCGGGGACCGGGGGCTGCGGCTGGGCGTGCTCAACCAGGGGATCAGCGGGAACCGGGTGCTGCGCGACGGCGGGGACGGCGGCAATCCCAGCGGCCTGAGCCGCCTCGACCGCGACGCGCTCTCCCAGACCGGCGTCCGCACGCTCGTCGTCGAGCTGGGCATCAACGACGTCCTGCGACCGCCGCAGCGGACCGGTGCGGAGGAGATCCTCTCCGGGCTGCGGGAGATCGTGGCGCGCGGTCATGAGCGCGGGCTGCGGGTGCTGGGTGCCACGCTGACCCCGTGCGGCGGCCACGCCGGCTTCAACACGCGCACCGAGGCGGTGCGGCAGCGGGTGAACGCCGCGATCCGGGCGGGCACGGTCTTCGACGAGGTGATCGACTTCGACCGGGCGCTGCGCGACCCGAACCGCCCCTCCTTCCTGCTGCCCGCCTACGACTCCGGCGACCATCTGCACCCCAGTGACGCCGGCTACCTGCGCATGGCGGAAACTGTGGAGTTGTCGCTGCTCAAGGGCGGCGCGGCGGCCAAGGTGTGACGAGTACGGACGGACGGCGACACCCATGACGGAGCACGCGGGCGGTCTGCCCGGCTACGCGGAGCACTTCGGCGAGCCCGAGGGCTACCTGGATTTCGCCCGCTACGGCCCGCCCTCGCGGGACGTCCTCGACGCCACGGCGGCCGCGCTGGCGGCCTCCGCGGAGGCCGACCACACCACCGTCAACGACCTGATGCGGGCCGAGCCGCGCGCCCGGGCCGCGGCGGCCCGGCTGGCGGGTACGGACACCGGGCACGTGGCGCTGCTGCCCAACGCCTCCATCGGGATCTTCCACGCCGCCTTCGGCGTGCCCGGCGGCGCCGTCCTGGTGCCGTCGGCCGACTTCCCGGCCAACCACTACCCGTGGCGGCGCACGGCCGCCCTGGGCCGGGCGGTGCCGCGCTGGCTGGACGGCGCGCCGACCCCGGACGCGGTGCGCGAGGCGCTGACGGACGACGTGGTGGCGGTCTCGATCAGCGCCGTGGACTTCCGCACCGGCTACCGGGCCGACCTCGCGGCGCTGCGCGAGGTGATCGGCGACCGGCTGCTCGTGGTGGACGCGATGCAGGCGTTCGGCGTCGTCGAGCAGCCGTGGCAGGCGGCGGACGTGGTCGTGGCGGGCGGCCAGAAGTGGCTGCGGGCCAGCTGGGCGACCGGGTTCGCGGCGCTGTCGGACCGGGCCCTGGAGCGGCTTGAGCCCACGCTGACGGGATGGACCGGGGTCGAGGACGTGGCCGTCTTCGACGACACCGAGCACCCGGTCGCGCCGGACGCGCTGCGCTGGAGCATCACCAATCTGAGCCCGGTGACGGCCGCGGCCTTCGCGGCGGCGCTGGAACTGGTCGAGGGCGTGGGGGTGGCCGCCGTCGAGGCGCACGTCGCGCGCCGGGTCGACGAGCTGATCGACGTGGTCCGCTCGGCCGGTGGGCAGGTGCTGTCCCCGGTGGCCCGTGCCGAGCGGGCGGGCATCGTGTCCTTCGCGCTGCCGGACGTGGACCCGGACCGGATCGCCAAGGCGCTGCACGCGCACGGGGTCACCCCGTCGGTGCGGGCGGACTCCGTCCGGCTGTCGGCCCACGCGTCGACCACGACGGGCGCCGTCGAGCGCGTACGCGCCGCGCTGGCCTCGCTGCGCTGACCGGCCGCGCCGCGGTGGCGACGGCAGCCGGGGGCCGTTCGGTGTGCCGCCGAGGGGAGCGAGCCTGCCGGGCACGCGACGGATCGCGGCCGGGCAACCCGCCCCGGGCGGGCTGCCGCGGGGAAAGCGATCCACTGCCGGGGCCTTCGACGCGCTCGCAGTAGGCGCCCGGCAGTTGCACGGGCGGCAGCTCCCGTTCGGCGTCGACGACGAGGGTGCGGCTCGCTCTCCCCGGCGCGCAGCCCGTCGAGCCCGCCGTCGTACGAAGGAGATGCCGTCCACGGCGCGCACCTGGTGGCGTTCGCGGCGGGGCGGCGCAGGTGAGGGCGGACGTCGCGAACAGCGCCTGGCCGGGTCAGAGGTACGTCAACGTCATGGACCGGTCGTAGCCCCCCAGATGGGGGCGTTCGTGCCGGAGGGCGAGGTAGGTGTATGCGGTGATGGAGCCGAAGACGGGGCCGCGGTGGCCACCCGGTAGGTGGCGTGGCGCCGGAAGCCGCTCGCCGCCACGGTCGCGCACCGTTGCGTGGTCCCTCCTCCCGGTGCGGGGAACGGGTCCACCCGTTCGCGCGCAAGCGCCCGACCTTACTCGCGGTGACCGCCGGGTGCCACGGGGGTTTCACCCGCCGGGGTGGTGGGCGTCACGCTTTCGGCCTGTCACAGGCTTGTCACGGATGCGCCGCGATGACCCCATTTGCCCTGATGGTGGGAGAGTGTCCGGCGGGCCGTACGGCACGATTGACCCAAGATGTTCCGCCGGCGGCACAACCCTCGGCGGCCGCGGAGGAGTCAGTACAGACATGAGCAGCAGCAACGCTTCCCCCGGCGGCTGGGAGAACCCGCCCTCCGGCAAGAAGCCGAAGCGCACCGGTGCCCGCAGACTGATCCCGAGCTGGCGCGCGGTGCTCGGCGCGTTCCTGTTGGTCGTGCTGGCGTGCGCGGGGGCGTTCATCATCGGCTACCAGCTGGTCGACATCCCCAAGGCGAACGCGGGCGCGGTCGCGCAGAGCAATGTCTACCTGTACTCCGACGGCACCCAGCTCGCCCGGGACGGCGCGGTCAACCGCGAGAACGTGGGCCTGGACCAGGTGTCCGAGGTCGCCCAGCACGCCACCCTGGCCGCCGAGGACCGCAACTTCTACCACGAGTCCGCGATCAGTCCGAAGGCGATGCTGCGCGCCGCGTGGAACACCGTCACCGGCAAGGGCAAGCAGTCGGGTTCGACCATCACCCAGCAGTACGTCAAGAACTACTACCTCAACCAGGAGCAGACGGCGGTCCGCAAGGCCAAGGAGTTCTTCATCGCGATCAAGCTGGACCGCGAGAAGACCAAGGAGGAGATCCTCGAGGGCTACCTCAACACCAGCTACTACGGCCGCAACGCCTACGGCATCCAGGCCGCCGCCCAGGCCTACTTCGGCAAGGACGCCGACCAACTCGACGCCGCCGAGGGCGCCTACCTGGCGACCCTGCTCAACGCGCCCAGCGAGTACGACATCGTGGCCCACCCGGAGAACAAGGCCAAGGCGGAGGCGCGCTGGGACTACGTGCTGGAGGGCATGGTCAAGGAGGGCTGGCTGAGCGAGGGCGAGCGCGCCGGGCTGAAGTTCCCGACGCCGCAGAAGGCCAAGGCGGCCACCGGGATGTCCGGCCAGCGCGGCTACCTGGTCGAGGCCGTCAAGGACTACCTGTACGGGGCCGGGATCCTGGACGAGGAGACGTTGCGCTCCGGCGGTCACCGCATCACCACCACCATCGACCGCAAGAAGGAGAAGGCCTTCGTCGAGGCGGCCGAAGAGCGACTCCTGGACAAGCTCGACCCGAAGAAGCACCCGGTGGACAAGTTCGTGCGGGTCGGCGGCGCGTCCATCGACCCGGCCACGGGCAAGGTCGTCGCGATGTACGGCGGCGTCGACTACACCAAGCAGTTCGTCAACAACGCGACCCGCGCCGACTACCAGGTGGGCTCCACCTTCAAGCCGTTCATCTTCGCCTCCGCCGTCCAGAACGACTCCACCACCCAGAGCGGCCGGCGCATCACCCCGTACACCGTCTACGACGGCCGGAACAAGCGCGAGGTCATCGGGCCGGACGGCCCCACCGGTTACGCCCCGGGGAACGAGGACGGCGTCTCATACGGGCCGATCACCGTCACCAACGCCATGGACAAGTCCGTGAACTCGGTCTACGCCCAGATGGCGCAGGACGTCGGCCCGGGCAAGGTCAACGACACGGTGCGGGCGCTGGGCATGCCGGAGAAGGTGAAGCTGGTGACCACCCCGGCGATGGCGCTCGGCACGATGACGGCGAGCCCGCTGGACATGGCGCAGACCTACGCGACGCTCGCCAACCACGGCCGCTACGTCCCGTACACCATGGTGGTGAAGATCACCAAGAACGGGCACGACGTGCAGCTGCCCACGCGCCGGCCCACGCAGGCCGTCCACCGCGAGGCCGCCGACACCACGACCTCCATCCTGCGTTCGGTGGTCCGGGGCGGCACCGCCACCGCGGCGCAGGCCGCGGGCCGGCCCGCCGCGGGCAAGACCGGCACGGCGGAGGAGGACAGGGCCGCCTGGTTCGCCGGCTACACCCCGGACCTGGCCACCGTCGTCGCCGTGATGGGCCAGGACTCCCAGACCGGCGCGCAGAAGAAGCTGTACGGCACCACCGGACTGCCCCGTGTCAACGGCGGCGGCTTCCCCACGCAGATCTGGGCCCAGTACACGGCCGACGCGCTGAAGGGGAAGCCGGCGAAGAACTTCAAGCTGCGGCTGGAGCCCGGTGCCCAGGCCCCGCCGACCTCCGCCCCCCCGGCCACCTCCGCCCCGCCCACCACTTCTGCCCCGCCGACGACCTCGGCCCCGCCGGAGTCCTCCGAGCCGCCCGGCACGGAGGAACCGCCCACCAGTGAGGCGCCGACCGAGCCCAGCGGCCCGGCCAGCCCCGGCGAGGACGGCGGCACCGAGGGCGGCGGACTGCCCATCGGCGGCCTGGACGGCGACCCCGGCGGCGGGGACGACTTCGGGTAGGCACAGGGCGGGCGCCGCCGGGGTTCCCCCGGCGGCGCCCGGTGCGGCCCAGCGCGGGCCCGGGTCAGCGCAGGTCAGTGCCCCGAGGTCGCCTTCAGGCCGACCACGGACACCAGCAGCAGGCAGATGAAGAAGATCCGGGCGGCGGTCGCCGGCTCACCCAGCACGACGATGCCGAGCACCGCCGCGCCGGCCGCCCCGATCCCGACCCACACCCCGTAGGCGGTGCCGATCGGCAGCGTCCTCGCCGCGTACGACAGCAGCAGCATGCTCGCCACGATGCCGAGCCCCGTGCCGAGGCTGGGCCACAGCCGGGTGAAGCCGTCGGTGTACTTCATGCCGATCGACCAGCCGACCTCGAGCAGGCCGGCGGCACACAACAGGACCCATGCCATGACGGGCACCTCCACGATCCTCAAGGGGTCAGGGGGCGTCGTCTTTGCATGGGCCCTGGTACGGCGCGTCTCGTCAGGGGACGAACCCGACGATAACAAATCAGAGGTATAGGCCGGTGGAGTCCTCCGAGCCCTGCAGCCGCTCCGCCGCCACCGCGTGCAGGTCCCGCTCACGCATCAGCACGTACGCCGTGCCGCGCACCTCGACCTCGGCCCGGTCCTCCGGGTCGAAGAGCACCCGGTCGCCGACCTCCACGGTCCGTACGTTCTGTCCCACCGCGACCACCTCGGCCCAGGCGAGCCGCTTGCCGACGGCCGCCGTGGCGGGGATCAGGATGCCGCCGCCGGAGCGCCGCTCACCCTCGGGGACGTCGGAGCGCACCAGCACGCGGTCGTGCAGCATACGGATGGGCAGCTTGTCATGCGTATTCGAACTCACAGGTACGACGTTACCGGCGACGCCGGCGCAGTGAGAGCCCGGCCACCACGGCGACCAGCGCCACCGCCGCCACCGCGACCGGCACGATGCGCTCCACGCGCGGCGCGCCGTCCTCCGCCACGAAGTGGCCCCGCAGCTCGGTCACGCCCCGGTTGACCGCCACGTACGCGCGGCCCGCGGTGCGGTCCACCGCGGAGGCGACCTTCGCCTTGGCGTCCGCCGCGATCGTGCTGGGGTGCACCCGCACCGCGATCTCGTCCAGCGTCGCGGCGAGCGCCTGCCGCTTGAGGGCGATGTCCGCCTCGATCTGAGCAGGGCTCCTGCCATCCGACACTGCTCCGCCTCCATCGTCCTTGTCGACCGGTACCGTGCAGACAGTCTGTCAGCCCGTCCGTGCCGATGCCCGTCGGCACCCCGAATCGGAGAACTGCACCATGAGCGAGCGCCTCCAGCCCGGCGACACCGCCCCCGCCTTCACCCTTCCCGACGCCGACGGCAACGAGGTCTCCCTCGCCGGCCACGCGGGCCGCAAGGTCGTCGTGTACTTCTACCCGGCCGCCCTCACGCCCGGTTGCACCAAGCAGGCCTGCGACTTCACCGACAACCTCGACCTGCTCGCGGGCGCCGGCTACGACGTCATCGGGATCTCGCCCGACAAGCCGGAGAAGCTGGCCAAGTTCCGCGAGAAGGAGTCCCTGAAGGTCACCCTGCTCGCCGATCCCGACAAGTCGGTGCTGAGCGCGTACGGCGCCTTCGGTGAGAAGAAGCTGTACGGCAAGGTGGTGACCGGGGTGATCCGCTCCACCGTCGTCGTCGACGAGCAGGGCAAGGTCGAGCACGCCTGGTACAACGTCAAGGCCACCGGCCACGTCGCCAAGCTCATCCGCGACCTGGGCATCTGACGCCCCGTCGGGCCGGGACCGGTCACGCCCGGGTGTGCGAGCCGGTCAGCGCCGCGTACACCACGACGTTCGCCGAGTAGGACTGGGTGGCGTGGTCGAAGGTGCCGCCGCAGGTGATCAGCCGCAGTTCGGGGCGGACCCCCGAGCCGTACACCCGGTCCGGGCGGAAGCCCCTCTTGTCGACGATCGCCACGCCCTCGACGGCGAACTCGGCGACCGAGCCGTCCGAGCGGGTGACCTCCACCAGGTCGCCCTGGGTGACCGTGCTCAGGGCGTAGAAGACCGCCGCCTTGGTGCGGGTGTCGACGTGCCCGACGATCAGCGCCGCCCCCGCGTCCCCGGGGGCGGGGCCGTGCCCGTACCAGCCGGCCACGTTCGGCGTGGTGAACGGCGGCGGGTCCACCGCTCCGTCGGCGGTGAGCCCCCGCTCCACCAGCTTGGCGTGGATGCCGGCCGAGGGGATGTCGATCCGCAGGGGGCGCGCCGGGGACAGCGGCGTGTGCGCCGCGTAGACCTGGGCGGGCCGCCCCGCGGCTCCGGCGTCCGCGGTCGCGGCGGTCGCGGGGGCGCCCGACCCGGAGCCCGGCAGGCCCGGGTGGACGTATCCCCTCAGCCATGCCGCGCCGAGCACCACGACGGTCGCGAGGGTCGCGACGGTACGTCCCTGCACCGGGTCAGTCCCGGGTGCGGCGACGGTGCACGGCCAGTCCCGCTGCCCCTGCCACGGCCAGGACCCCGGCCGCCACGATGCCGGGCACGCCCGCCGGCTGCTGCTGCTCCGCCGTGGCCTGGTGCGCCGCCATGGCGCCGCCGCCCGCGGGGACCGGAGCGGACGGGAAGCCGGAGGCGGCCTCGGTGACCTCCAGCGTGCCCTCGTGGGACTTGCCGTCGCAGGTGATGGAGACCCGGTACGAGCCCGGGGTCAGCCCGGAGCGGACCACGGCGGAGGCGTACATCCCGCCGTCGCTGGCCGGGGCGAGGGTGACCGGGGTGACGAACGCGGAGGAACTGACGGTGCCGGTCTTGGCGCGGTCGCACTGGTCGGTGCGGACGTCGACGTCGCCGCCGGGACCGGCCGTGCCGGGGGTGATCCTCACCGGGCCGCTGCCGGTTCCGCCCACACCGCCGACACCGCCCACACCGCCCACGCCGCCCACGCCGCCGGTCCCGCCGATGCCGCCGGTTCCGCCGGTTCCGCCGGTCCCACCGGTGCCGCCGGTGCCGCCGTTGTTGTCCGGGCCGCTGTCCGGGCTGTCGTTCTCGCGGTCGTCGTCGTCCTGTCCGGAGTTGTCACGGCCGCTGTTGTCACGGCCGGAGTCCTCGTGCTCGTTGTCGCTGTTGGTGTCGCCGTTGCCACGCCCACTGTCGTCGTCATCGTCGTCGTTGTTGTTGTTGGTGTTGGTGTTCTGCCGGCCGTTGTCCTGGCCGTCGTCGTCGCCCTTGTTGCCGAACTGCAGGAGGGGGTTGTTGCTGCCGCCGTCCTGGTCCCCGTCATCCCCGCCTCCGCCACCTCCGCCGCCTCCGCCGAACTGGAACGAGGTACCGCTGGAGTCGTCCGGCCCGTCGTCGGCCACGGCGGCGGGACCGCACAGCGCGATCAGCGTCGCCGCCGCGGCGGCACACAAGGGAACGCGGGCGGCTCCCATGACAGAGCCCATGATCACAACCTCCACTCAACCGGGCTCACGTCGTCGGATTGGTCGGCCCCGGTGTTTCGAAGGTCCCTTCCCGCGCGGGCCCTCGCATGCGGTGGTGGTCCGGACGGGTCGAAGGGTCGGCCGGACCGGGGACAAGGGGCGGACGCCGCGCGCATGTGCACAGGTCACCCGGCCGGACTAGAGTCCGCAGCCATGACAGCGCGCAAGCCCATCGAATCCTGGCTCACCGACATGGACGGCGTCCTGATGCACGAGGGCATCCCGGTGCCCGGCGCGGACGCCTTTATCAAGCGGCTGCGGGACTCGGGCCGCCCGTTCCTCGTCCTGACCAACAACTCGATCTACACGCCCCGCGACCTGGCGGCGCGGCTCAGCCGCATCGGCCTGGACGTGCCGGCCGAGAACATCTGGACCTCCGCGCTGGCCACGGCCCGCTTCCTGGACGCCCAGCACCCCGGCGGGACGGCGTACGTCATCGGGGAGGCCGGCCTCACCACGGCCCTGCACGACGCGGGCTACGTGCTGACCGACCACGAGCCCGACTTCGTGATCCTGGGCGAGACGCGGACCTACTCCTTCGAGGCCCTCACCAAGGCCATCCGCCTGATCAACGCGGGGTCCCGGTTCATCGCGACCAACCCCGACAACACCGGGCCCTCGCCCGAGGGGGCGCTGCCCGCCACCGGCTCGGTCGCCGCCCTGATCACCAAGGCGACGGGGAAGGACCCGTACTTCGTCGGCAAGCCGAACCCGCTGATGATGCGGACCGGCCTCAACACCATCGGCGCGCACTCGGAGACCTCCGCCATGATCGGCGACCGCATGGACACCGACGTGCTGGCGGGCCTGGAGGCCGGGATGCAGACCTTCCTGGTGCTGACCGGCCTGACCAAGGCGGGCGACATCGACCGCTTCCCCTACCGGCCGACCACCGTCGTGGACTCCATCGCGGACCTCGTCGACCTCGTCGACCTCATCTGACCTCGGCTGACGACGGCACCGCCCCCGGCCGCGACCGGCCGGGGGCGGTGGCACCCTCCACGATCCGGGGCGGCCGCACGGTGACGCCGCGCCGCGGGACGTTCACCGGATGATCATCCGCCGGGCGGCGGGAGTTGGGGGCGGCGGAGCAGGCTCTCCCCGCATTTCCTCAGCGATCTTGGAAGGGCGTCCACCGATGCTGTCCCGCACCCGCACGGCCACCCTCGTCCCCGGCGCGGTCGCCACCGTGCTCGCCGCCACGATGGTGCCGCTCCTCGGCACCCCGGCGGGCGCCGCCTCGTACGGCACCCCGACGATCTCCCTGTCCGCCTCCTACCTCTCCGGCGCGGTCGGTGCCACCGCCGACCCGACCGTCACGGTCACCGTCGCGCAGAGCGGCGCGGACGCCTCGGCGCTCACCGTCGCCGCCTCCGCCAGCACCAAGACCTCGGTCGCCGGCACCGGCGACGTGACCGTCACCGGCACGGGCGGCAGCCGCACCCTGGCGGTCGCCCCCCGTGCCCGCGGCTACGCCGACCTGACGGTCAAGGTGACCGGCCTCGGCGGCAAGACCGCCACCAAGACGCTGCACTTCGCCGCCTCAGCCGCCGTCACCCACGCTGCCGACACCCGGTACACCACCGGCTCCAGCGACGCCTCCGCCGCCGTGGACGTCGGCGGCGGCTACATGGTCGTCGCCGACGACGAGAGCAACGTGCTGCGGCTGTACCGGCGCGACGGCTCCGGCGCCCCCGTGCGCACCTGGGACATCGGCTCCAAGGCCGGCGCCTCCTCCGAGATCGACATCGAGGCCGGCACCCGGGCGGGCGACACCATCTACTGGACCGGATCCATGGGCAACAACAAGGACGGCGAGGTGAAGGCCGACCGCTCCACGCTCTTCGCCACCACCGTCACCGGCAGCGGCGCCGACACCCAGCTGACCGTCTCCGGCTACTACGAGGGCCTGCGCGCCGACCTGATCGCCTGGGACAAGGCGGGCGGCAACCGCTACGGCTTCGCCGCGGGCGCCGCCTCCGGTGAGATACCCAAGGCCATCGACGGCTTCAACGCCGAGGGCATGGAGTTCGCCCCCGGCTCGACCAGCACCGCGTACATCGGCTTCCGGGCCCCGCTGGTGCCCCCGGCCTCCGGCGGGAAGGCGCTGCTGGTGCCGGTCACCAACCTCGACAAGCTGGTCGGCGGCAAGCCCAACACCTCCGTCCACGCCACCTTCGGCACCCCGGTCACCCTCGACCTCGGCGGCCTCAGCGTCCGTGACATCCGCCGCAACGCCGCGGGGCAGTACCTGATCCTGGCCGGTTCCTGGGCCGCCGACGACAACAGCGACCCGTACGCCCTCTACTCCTGGGACGGCAACGCCGGCAGCGCGCCCGTCAAGCTGCTCGACCTGCCCACCTCCGACCCGGGCGCCTGGGAGGCCGTCGTGGACGTCCCGGACCTGACCGCGGCCGGTGCCCGGGCGCAGCTGATGACCGACAACGGCGCCGCCGACCTCTACGGGGACGGCAAGGAGGCCAAGGACCTCAGCCACCCCGAGTGGCAGAAGTCCCGCAGCACCTGGTTCACCCTCGGCGGCTGAACCGCAGGGCCGCACCGCCCATGACCATCAGCACCCCGGCGCCTGTGAGCATCAGCGCGGGCGCCCGGTGCTGTTCGCCCGTGGCGGCGAGACCCGGTGGGGTGCCCGGTGTGCTGCCCGGGGCGGTCTCGTCGCCCTTGCCCGGTACGGGTGCCGGCCCGGATCCCGTACCGGGACCCGTACCCGGTCCGGTGCCGGGACCGGGGCCCGGCCCGGCGCCCACGGAGGGATCCGGTGCCGCGGACCCGCCCGGGCGCGTGCCCGGCCCGTCACCCGGTCCGGTGCCTTCGCCGCCGTCCCCGCCTCCGCCGCCGTCCGGTTGCCCCTCCTCACCGGGCCGGCCGGGGCGCGGGGACTGCGGCCCGGCCGTGGCGGCCCGGTGGGGGACGACGTCGAAGTCGTAGCCGGCGGACTCCCCGACCCAGTCGCCGTCCGTGCCGCGGCGCTCCATGATCGTGGCCGACGCCGTGACCGGTCCGGCGGGCGTGGGCGCGGTGAAGCGCAGCCGCAGTGCGATCACCACCTTGCGGCGCGACGGCAGCGTGGTGCCCGGCCCGTCCTTGCCGCCCACCACGGCGATGTTCTCGTCGTTGTCCGTGCGCTCGACGGCCACCGGCCGCCACGAGCGGTCCCGTGCGCTCCCGGCTCCCGCGACGGGGGCCGGCACCCGGTACTCCAGGCGGACCTGATCGGGCGTCAGCTTCCGTCCGCGGTCGACGAAGACGAGGACCGGGTGCACGTCGCGCAGCGGCCCGCTCGACGTGTTCTCCAGTTCCACCCGGAACTCCTCGGGCCCGGCCCCCGCCGTGTAGGTGTGGGGGCCGCCCAGCAGCCGGGCGGTGACCGGGAAGGGCTCCGCGGCCGACTGGGGGGCCGCCGCCACGACCGTGGCCGCCGCGACGGCCAGAGCGCTGCACCACCTCATGGGCAGCGAAGCTCTCACGGTCATCCGCTGATATCACCGCGCGACGCGGTGACGGCCCGCCCCCGCACCCGTACGGACGGCTAGCCGACCGCCGTCTGGCCGAAGAGCGGCGCCAGCGCCAGCAGCGCGGCCCCCTCGGCGACCACGCGCCGCCCGGCCGCGGCGACGGTGACGGGCACCGTACGGCCGGCCGCGCGCAGGGTGCGCGGATCCATGGCGGCCGCCACCTCGCGCGCGAAGAGCCCGGGGTCCGCCAGCACGGTGCGGCCGCCGAGCACGACCCGGTCGATGTCCAGCAGGGAGACCAGGTTGGCGGCGCCGACGCCGAGCAGTCGCGCGGCCTGCGCCGAGTCCCCGCGGCTGACGGCGGCCAGGCACAGCGCCTCCAGGCAGCCACGGTTGCCGCAGGCGCACACCGGGCCGTCCAGGGCGACCGCCTGGTGGCCGAACTCGCCCGCGCCGGTGCGGGCGCCGCGGTGCAGGGTGCCGTCGAGCACGATGCCCGCGCCGAGGCCGGTCCCCAGGTGCAGATAGCCGAACGAGTCCCCGGCGCCGGGGCCCGCCCCCGCGCCGTATGCACCGTCCGTGCCGTCCCGGTCCCCCTCCCCGCCAGGCGGGAGCACGGCGAGGGCCGCCGCGTTGGTGTCCTTGTCCAGCACGACGGGCAGCCCGAGGCGTTCGGCCAGCGCGTCGCGCAGCGGGTAGCCGTCCCATCCCGGCAGGCCCGTGACGCGGTGCAGCATCCCCGCGGTGTGGTCGAGCGGGCCCGGGCAGGCGAGCCCGGCGCCGAGCACCGCCCCGTCCGCGCCGGGCGTGGCGCCGACGGTCTCCCGGACCAGTCCCGCCACCGCCTCCAGCACCTCCCCGGCCGGGCGGCGCAGGTCCAGGGGGACGGTCCGGGCGTCCACCACGCCGCCCGCCAGGTCGGCGAGCACCACCGTCAACTCGTCTCGGTCCAGGTGCACCCCCACGGCGTACCGGGCGCGGCGCGCCAGCCGCAGCAGGGTGCGCGGCTTGCCGCCGGTGGGGGCGCCGCGCCCCGCCTCGTCGACCAGCCCGTCGGCCCGCAGCCGTGCGGTGATCTTGCTGACGGCCTGGGGGGTGAGCCCGGTGCGCTCGGCCAGTTCCAGGCGGCTGATGCCGGCGCCCTCGCCTACGGTCGCCGTTCGCAGCAGGCCCAGGACGAGGGCGGCGTTGTGGCTGCGCAGCGCGGGCAGGTTGGCCCCGGAGATTCCCCTGTTCACATCTCCATTGTCAGGTTCGCTTGCACTTTGGCAACAGCGTTGCTTAAGTGGTGCCATGGCTCCCGCACCTCTTCGCGTCGGGCTGGTCGGCTACGGTCTGGCCGGCTCGGTCTTCCACGCCCCGCTGATCTCCACCACCGACGGCCTCGTCCTGGACACCGTCGTCACCGGCAACCCGGAGCGCCAGGCGCAGGCACGCGCCGAGCATTCGGACGTCCGCATCGCCGGCCACCCGGACGAGCTGTGGAAGCGCGCCGGCGAGCTCGACCTGATCGTCCTGGCCTCGCCGAACAAGACCCACGTCCCGTTCGCGACCGCCGCGCTGGAGGCCGGACTCGCAGTCGTCGTCGACAAGCCGGTCGCCGGCACCGCGGCCGAGGCGCACGCCCTCGCGGACCTCGCCGACGAGCGCGGCCTGCTGCTCTCGGTCTTCCAGAACCGCCGCTGGGACAACGACTTCCTCACCCTGCGCGGGCTGCTGGAGCGCGGCGAACTGGGCGAGGTGCGGCGCTTCGAGTCCCGCTTCGAGCGGTGGCGGCCGAGCCTGAAGGGCGGCTGGCGCGAGTCCGGCGACCCCGCCGAGATCGGCGGCCTGCTCTACGACCTCGGCAGCCACCTCGTCGACCAGGCGCTGACCCTCTTCGGGCCCGCCGTCTGCGTGTACGGCGAGCTGGACGTGCGCCGGCCCGGCGCCCAGGTGGACGACGACGCCTTCGTGGCCGTCACCCACGCCGGGGGCGTCCGCTCCCACCTGTGGATGAGCGCCACCACCGCCCAGCTCGGCCCCCGCTTCCGGGTGCTCGGCAGCGCCGCCGGATACGTCAAGCACGGCCTGGACCCGCAGGAGGCCGCGCTGCGCGACGGCGCCCGCCCCGCCCCCGGCGCCGTGTGGGGCACCGAACCGGAGGCCGAGTGGGGCGTGCTGGGCGCCGGCGACGAGGTGCGCCCCGTGCCGACCGTGCCGGGCGACTACCCCGCGTACTACGCCGCCGTCGCCGCCGCCCTGCGGGACGGCACCGCGCCGCCGGTCACCGCCCGCGAGGCCGCCGACGCGCTCACGGTCATCGAGGCGGCCGCCGTCTCGGCCCGCGAGGGACGGACCGTGCGGCTCACGCCGAAGGCCTGACCCCGGGCTCTTCCCCGGGGCGTACAGCGCCCGGCCCGCGGTCCGCTCCTCCCGGAGCCGCCGGCCGGGCGCTCCTCACCCTCGGGCGCCGGGACCGCGGGAGTGGTCCGGTGCGTCAGGGGAGAGACGGGGGACCCGCCCCGGGCCGGCCGGCGCCCTGCGCAGCCGGGTGGCCGCGTCTCGGGACGGCGGCTCCGGAGGCACGCCGACGGGCACGGTGGGCAGGTGGCCGTAGCCGGCGTCCGTGACGCACACCGAACGACGGGCACCGTCCACACCGAGGGGCACGCGGACCCGGCGCGCCCGCCCGTGCGCGAGGACGTACCCGCGGGCGACCCTGACCGCCTCGGCCACCCGCGTTACCGCCGTGCCGTACGCCAGGGCTCGCAGCGCCGCCCCGCTCATCCGGGCGGCCGGGGCGTCGCTGCCCGGGGCGCGCCGCAGGGAGAAGCTCCAGGGGACGTCGGTTGCGGATCTTTGCGGATCGGACAGGGACAGTCGTGAGGAGGCCGCGAGCTTGGCCATGGCCGGACCACGTCCTGAAGGCGTAGGAAGCACTTCCGGCGACCGGGGTCCTGGGCCGCCCTGTCAGGCTAGAACACCCGAACGCGGCCGGGCTAGGGCGTGTGGGGGGCGCGCGTGCGGGGCGCGTGTTCGCTCGTGGGCTCCGGCCAGTCCGGCAGGATCGTGAAGCACCGGGTCAGCCGGGTCGCCCGCAGCGTGCGCAGCGTGAACTCGTCCCGGCACACCAGCCGTACCCGCCCGGAGTGCTCCTCGGCGCGGCGCCGGGCGCGCACCAGCGCCGACAGGCCGCTGCAGTCGATGAACTCCACCGGCCGCAGGTCCACCACGATGTCCGGGCGGTCGGCCCCGGTCAGCGCGTCGAGGGCGGCGGACACCCCGGGCGCGGTGAGCGCGTCCACCTCGCCGCCGAGCGTCACCAGGGTGCTGGACCCGTCGGTGCGCCGGTCGATCCGGGGCATGGTGTCTGTGGCGTCGTCGGACATGGGACGTCTCCGGGGACGGGAGCCTGGCGCATGCGGCACGGGGACGGGAACAAGACGGGACGCCACCGGGGTCCGGGGTGGTGGGCCCAGCCTATGCCCGACGCGCCGTCACCGGCCCGGCCGAGGACGAACCCGTGACGTCCCCCGCCGGCGAGTCAGTCGCCGGCCCTCCGCAGCGCGTCGGAGTCCACCGTGCCCGCCACGACACCCCGGGCCAGTTCCGCGAGCCGCACCCGGTGGGTGCGCGCGTACCGCCGCATCGCCGTGAACGCCTCGTCGACGCCGACGCCCCAGCGCTCCGCCAGCACGCCCTTGGCCTGCTCCAGGACGACCCGGCTGTCCAGCGCGGCCTGCAACTGGGCGGCCAGCGCCTCCTGCCGCTGCCGGGCCCGTTCCTGGAGTATCCCGATGGCGGCGGCGTCCGCGAAGGCCCGGGCCAGCGCCACGTCACCGCCCGGGGGATCGCCGGGCACCCCGCGGAACAGGTTCAGCGCGCCGATCACCTCGGCCCGGCGCCGCAGCGGCACGGCGTACGTCGCGTGGAAGCCCCGGTCGCGGGCGAGCGGGGCGAAGCGCGGCCAGCGGTCGTCGCAGCGCGCGAGGTCCGGGGCGGTGACCACGTCCGAACCCCGGTAGCAGTCCAGGCAGGGCCCCTCCTCCCGCTGCCGGCGCAGGAGTTCGCCCGCGCCGCCGCAGCCGGCCGCGGTCTGCAGCTCGCCGCGCCCGTCGTCCAGCAGCAGTCCGGCCGCCGTGACGTCCAGCAGCTCCACGCAGCGGCCGGCCACCCGCTCCAGGAAGACGCCCACGTCGAAGTCGCCGTCCAGGGTGTCGGCGAGGTCCACGAAGACCTCGGCGAGCCGCAGCTCGCGCGCACGGTGCGTCGGGTGCTCTGTCACGTCCGGCTCCAGCCCTTGGCGGACACGGCTTCGCCGGGGGATTCTGCCATGGGGAGCAGGCGCGGCATTCGACGGGAAAGATACCGACTGCCCTGATCTGAGGGCCCTTTGACCGTTCGGTATGTCAGGATTGGCGGCGACCGGTCTCGTCCCGCCATCCAAGGGGGAGTGGATGTTCGGCACCAACACCGGCCCGCTGCGCAGGGCGGCCTGCGCCGTGTCCGCCGCCGGACTGCTCTCCGTGGCGCTGGGCGGCTGCTTCGGCACCGGCAAGCCCGGGGGGAGCCAGGACAAGGGCGGCGGAAGCGGCCCCGGGAGCACCGCCGGGGCGCCGTTCTGGGTCAACCCGGACACGGCCGCGGCCCGTCAGGCGGCGCAGTGGCGCCAGGAAGGCCGGGAGGCCGACGCCGCACTGCTGGAACGGATCGCGGGCCGTCCCGTCGCCGAGTGGATCGGCCAGGACGACGCAGAGGACCGGGCCAGGGGCTACACCGAGGCCGCCGCCCGCGACGGCCGGACGCCCGTGCTCGTGCTCTACAACATCCCGCACCGCGACTGCGGTCAGTACTCCCAGGGCGGAGCCGCCGACGGCGCCGCCTACCGCGCCTGGGTCGACGCGGTCGCCGCCGGCATCGGCGAGCGCGAGGCGCTGGTGGTGCTCGAACCGGACGCCCTCACCCACATCGTCGACGGCTGCACGCCCCGCGGGTTCCGGAAGGAGCGCTACGCCCTGCTGACCCACGCCGTGGACACCCTGGGCGCGCTGCCCCGCGTGCGGGTCTACCTCGACGCCGGCAACGCCGGCTGGGTCAGCGACCCCGCCCGCCTGGCCGGCCCGCTGCGCGCGGCCGGCGTCGCCGCGGCGGACGGCTTCGCCCTCAACACCTCGAACTTCTACAGCACCGCCGCGAACACCGCGTACGGCAGGAAGCTGTCCGCGCGGCTCGGCGGCAAGCACTTCGTCATCGACACCAGCCGCAACGGCCGCGGCCCCCTCGAAGGCGCCCACGACGAGGCCTGGTGCAACCCGCCCGGCCGCGGCCTGGGCACCCCGCCCACCACCGACACCGGTGACGAACTCGTCGACGCCTACCTGTGGATCAAGCGGCCCGGCGACTCCGACGGCACCTGCAAGGGCGGCCCGCGGGCGGGTGACTGGTGGCCGGAGTACGCCCTGGGACTGGCCCGGCGCGCGGCCTCCTGACCGCCCGCCGGGCCCCTTCCGTCAGGTCACCCGCACCCAGCGCGCCTGCGACGGCGTGCCCTCGTCGTCGGTGACGACCAGCATGTACCAGCCCGGCGGCACGATCGACGGGTCCTCGGGGACGGTCACGCTCACCGACCCCTCGCCGCGCTCCACGTCCAGCGCGATCGACCGCTGCTCCACGTCGGTGGCGTGGGTGACCGCGCTCGGCCGCATCAGCCGTGCCGCCTTGACGCGCTCCGCGTGTGCGGCCCGGAAGGTGGCCGTGCCGCCGCGCCGGAGGGCTTGCGGGCCCGCGCCGAGCGAGGGCCGGGAGCCCCGGTAGCGGTACGCCGGGGTGTAGACCTCGATCCGCTGCTCGAAGAAACCCGGCTTGGTGTCGGCCGGGTCCCCGAAGAGCGGATTGGACCCGAAGACCGCCACCCGGCCGTCGGGCAGCAGCAGCGCCTCGGAGTGGTAGTTGCGGCCCACCGACGGGTCGGCGGCCTCCCGGAAGGTGCCGTCCGCCGGGTCGTAGATCTGCGCCCGCAGGACGTCGCTGCCGCCGCGGCCCCGGTAGTCACGGGAGCCGCCGGTGGTGAACACGGTGTCGTCCGGCAGGATCACCGTGTTCAGGTAGCGGGTGGGCTCGGGCAGATCGGGGCCCGTCGTGTACCGCGGGTCCGCGGCGTCCAGGTCCACCACGGCGGTGCGGGTGGTCGAGGAGTGCGACTCGCCGACCCCGCCGCCGCCCAGCACCATCACCTTCTGGTCCTGCGCGGGCGGCAGCAGCACCGAGCCGGCCGTCTCCAGGTCCTCGGCGTCCTCCAGCCCGGGGACCGCGGTGAAGCGGTTGGTGCGCAGGTCCCACACGCCCGGGACACGGCCCTCGTCGGCCGGCCCGTACCCCGCGTTGGCGCCCGAGTAGAAGATCCTCCCGCCCTTCATCAGGAAGAGCGCGGGGTAGGTGGGGAAGTAGCGCTCGCCGGTGTACGTCCACGTCCGGGTCTTCGGGTCGTAGACCTCGTTCTTGCCCGGGACGACCTGGCCGATGTCGTCCAGCCCCGAGACGGAGAGCACCCGGCCGTCCGCGAGGGTGACCAGCGTCGGGTACCAGCGGGCCTCGTTCATCGGGTCGACCGGGACGTAGGCCTCGGCCACCGGGTCGAACTCGTAGGTGTTCTTGATCCCCTGGAAGTCCTTCTTGTCCAGGCCGAGCTTGGTGGCCAGCCCGTAGAAGTTCTCCCCGTCCTCGCCGGCAAGGCCCCGGATCCCGTACTGCGCCGCGGTGTTGACGATGCCCTTCTCGCCCTTGACCAGCGACTGCACGAACACCCGCGCCTCGCTCGCGGTCACGGTGACCTTGCCGGTCCGGGCGTCGACGGTCTTCTTGGCACGGGGCACGTTGACGGGGAACTCCGACCGGAAGGCGCGGCCGTTCTCGTCGTTGACGAAGACCGTGCCCTTGGGGAAGGTCCGCGGCTTGTCCGGGTCCTCGTTCTTGATGAGCATCGCGCCGCCCGCCCGGTCCACGGCCTCCTTGAGCTTCTCGTAGCGGGCGGTGCCGCCGGCCACCAGCAGCGTGCCGTCGGCCAGCTGCGTGTGCCCGGCGCAGAACATGTCCTTGGGGGTGTCGATCTCCTTGAAGGTGTTCTCCACCGGGTCCCAGAGCACGCTCTTGAAGGACTTGGCCTTGAAGTTCCGCTCGTCGTTGCCGGAACCGGCGATCAGCAGCACCTTCCCGGTGCGCAGCAGCGCCGCGTGGATGGCGTTGACACGGAACTCCTCGGGCACCTCGACCAGGTCCCAGTGGCCGTACGCGGCCTTGTACCCGGGCCGGTTGATCTTGTAGTCGTGGTACTTCTCCGCCGAGTAGCCGTAGATCGCGGGCGCGTTCATCCCGGCGAGCACCCCCACGGCCGTGCTCCCGACGGCGATCTTCCGCAGTCTGCGGCTGGGTCGGTAGCTCATCGGGTGGCGCTCCTGGAACGGACGAGGGACAGGGACCAGACGGCGATCGGTGCCAGGGCCAGGACGAGGGCCAGCGTCGCCCACGTGCGCATCGCCACATGGGTGTGCCCGTTGAAGAAGCTGGCGGCGAGCGAGCCGCCGAAGACGAGCAGCCAGAACAGGTGGACGCGGAAGGTGGACAGCAGCCGGTCCGGGCTCGCGGAGTCCCCCTTGGGGGTGACCACGAACCTGCTCTTGCGCCGCAGCACCGCGTCCATCAGCGAGCGGGCGTAGATCGGCGCGGACAGCGCCGACATCACCATGCCCGCCGCGCCCGAGGACCCCTCCGGCTCGTGGGGGCTGACGTTGTGCCGCCGGTTCCACACGTACAGGCCGATCTGCAGCGCGGCGGCGTCGCTGTAGAGCATCATCCAGACCTCGGAGTCGATCTGGATGCCCGAGGCGCCGAGCCCGAGGAACAGCGCGCAGCTCAGGCCGCCCAGGATCCAGTTGACCGCCGTCATCGGGTAGTAGACGACCATCAGCGTGTAGTTGAGCAGGCGGCCGGGGGAGAGGGTGAACGGCACCTTCCAGAACTGCTTGATGAGCGTCTCGTAGGTGCCGCGGCTCCAGCGCAGCTGCTGGGTGAAGAAGTCGGTCCAGGAGGACGGCCCCTCGCCGACGGCGAGGACGTCCGGGGTGTAGACCGAGCGCCACTTGCGGCCGGTGGCGGGGTTGCGGTGCCGGTGCAGTTCCAGGCCGGTGGCCATGTCCTCGGTGATGGAGTCGTACAGCCCGCCGACGCTTCTGATGGCGCTGATGCGCACCGCGTTGTTGGTCCCGACGAACATGGGGGAGCCGTAAGCGTTGCCGGCCCGCTGGATGAGCGCGTGGAAGAGGAACTGCTGGCTCTCGGCGGCCTTGGTCACCGCGCTGTCGTAGTTGCCGTAGACCTGCGGGCCGACGACGAAGGCGACGTCGGGGTCCCGGAAGTAACCGAGCATCCGCTCGAGGAAGTTGGGGAGCGGGACGTGGTCGGTGTCGACGGAGGCGAAGACCTCGTAGTCGTCGCCGTGGGCGTCGAGCCAGGCGTTGTAGTTGCCGTGCTTGGTGCGGGCGCGGAAGGCGCCGCTGGGCCGGTTCCACCGCTCCACGCCCTTGCGGGTGAAGTGGCGTACGTTCAGGCGCTCGCACAGGCTCTTGACCTCGGGGTCGTCGCCCTCGTCCAGGAGCCAGATGTGCAACGTGCCGCGGTGGCGCAGGCGGACCGCGGCCTCCAGGGTCGCGCGCACCATCGCCAGGGGCTCCTTGCCCGGGACGAAGGTGGTCACGAAGGCGACCTTGCTGCCCTTCTCGGGTACGACGGGTACCGGATCGCGCGCGACGAGCGTCGCATGGGCGTTGGACGTCACGTTGATCAGCCGGAACAGCTCGATCAGGCCGATGGATATGAGCATCACGGCGTCGGCGGCGACCAGCCAGCCCGGCGCGTGTTCCCGGCGGGTCCAGTGGGCCGGCTGCATCAGCCAGGCGAGCAGCACCGCCGAGAGCACCGGGGCCGCGCCGAGCAGCAGCGCCGCGCGGATCCGGTGGGGTTCCTCCGCGAGCAGGCTGCGGTACTTCACCCGGTACGGGACGCCGGGTTCCGGCTCGGTGAGCGGGCCGGCGAGTCTGCTGTAGTGCTCGTAGTCGTACCGGGGCGCCACCGCGCCGGGTTCCGGCCGGGACGGGCCGGGGCGGGAACGCCGGGGTATGACGGGCACGGGCGTGCCGGCCCGAGGGTCGGTCGTGTACTGCTGGGCGCCGGGTGTCGGCGGCATGTGGATGCTCCCCCCGAAGCATGTCGCGCCGCTGTCGCGGCGGTGTTGGTGCCCCGGGCGCTGCGGCCCCCCGCCCCCGGGGCGTGCGTGGGCGTTCTGTGGCCTCCGGGTCGCGTGAGGCTGGCTATGACTCGTCAACGACCGGACCACCGTGAGGTAACGCCTGAATCCACCCCTCTCGCCCCGGGGCCCTCCCCTGGGCCCGCACACGGAAAAGCCGCCGGAATCCGACCCGTTGGCTCACCGGTGAGGGCGCATGGGTCCGGTTGGCGCATGGATGTCCCGCGGACCCAGCGTCCCGGAATGCCCGTCTTGATGGCAAGGCGCGAAACGAGTTGTTAACCGGTCGTATGAGCGATTTGGTCCGGTTGTCGGCTCACAGCACGACGGAGGCCTCGTCCTCGGCCGCGGGCGTCCCCATCCGGGCCAGCAGCAGGGCGACGTCGTCGTCGGGGGACTGCAGCTGCGCGCCCAGCACGACGTCGCAGGTGTCCTCCAGCGAGCGGCGGCGGCTCTTGAGCTTGAGGACGCGCATCAGCGTGCGCAGCCCCACGTCGATCGACTGCCGCCGGTCCTCGACCAGCCCGTCGGTGAACAGCGCCAGCAAGGTGCCCTCGGCGAGCTTCCGCTCCACCGTGTGGAAGCGGATCCCGCCGACGCCCAGCGGTACCGCGTTGGGCAGGTCGATCAGCTCGGCGCGGCCGCCGGGCGGCACCAGCACCGGCGGCAGGTGCCCGGCGGTGGAGAACTGGCAGCGGCCCGTCGCGGGGTCGCAGACGGCGTAGACGCAGGTGGCGATGAAGTCGCCCTCGGCGCTGCCGGTGATGTTGTCGAGGTGCGCCAGCACCTCGTCCGGCGGCAGGTCGAGCCGGGCGAAGGCCCGGGTCGCCGTGCGCAGCTGGCCCATGATCGCGGCCGCGTGCAGGCCCTTGCCCATCACGTCCCCGACGATCAGCCCGACCTTGCCGTCCCGCAGCTGCAGGACGTCGTACCAGTCCCCGCCGACCTCCCGGACGGCGGGGATGTAGCGGGCGGAGATCTCCATCCCGTCCACGCGTGGCGGCTCGTGCGGCAGCAGGCTGCGCTGGAGGGTGAGCGCGGCGTTGCGCTCACCCGCGTAGAGCCGCGCGTTGTCGATCGATATCGCGGCCCGGGCGGCGAGCTCCACCGCCAGCGTGCGGTCCTCGTCGTCGAAGGGCTTCTGGTTGCGGGTGCGGAACATCCCGACCGCTCCCAGCACCTCGCCGCGGGCGATGAGCGGCGCGGCGAGGTACGAGTGCGCCCCCGCCCGTTTCAGCTGGGCGGCGGCCCGGTCGTCGCGGGCTATGCGGCGCAGCATGCGGCTGCTCACCCGGTGCACGACCACCGGCTGGCCCTCCCGCACGGTCTTGGTGATCAGCCGGTCGTCGGCGTACCGGGCCAGCTCCCCGACCGGGTCGACGGCGCCGATCGCCTCGCTGGACTCGGCGGCCGCGACCGCCAGCGCCCGGAACTCGGCCGACTGCTGGGCGCGCACCTTGGGTACCGGGCCGCCGCGCAGCACCTCGTCCAGGACGTCGACGGTGGCGATGTCGGCGAGCGTGGGCACCACCACCGAGGCCAGTTCCCGCGCGGTCTGCTGGAGGTCCAGCGTGGTGCCGATCCGGGTCCCTGCCTCGGCGATCACCGCGAGCCGGCCCCGGGCCTCGGCGATCTCCTCGGCCGCCTGGTGGCGCTCGGTGAAGTCCGCGATCGACGCGGCCAGGCCCAGCACCCGCCCGGTGGGGTCCTGGATCCGGTAGTACGAGATCGACCAGGCGTGGTCGTGCTCCTGGTCGGCGTACGTCCTGACCACGGTGTCCAGGTCCAGCAGCGGCTCCCCGGTCTCCAGCACCTGCCGCATCCGGGCCTCGATCGCCCGGAACTCCGCCCCCGGCGAGATCTCGCGCACCCGGCGCCCGAGCATGGCCGCCGCGGGCAGGCCGTGCAGCTCCTCCATGGCCCGGTTGACGCGCACGATCCGCAGGTCAGTGTCGAAGACGGCCAGTCCGATCGGGGACTGGTCGACGAGGCTGCTGGACAGCGCCATGTCCGTCTCCACGCGCCGCACGGTGGAGAGGTCGGCGCCCAGGCCCAGCGCGTAGACGCCGCCGTCCACGTCGTGCATCCGCATGTTGCGGAACTCGACGTCACGGGTCGTGCCGTCGGCGTGCACGATCGGGAACACGCCTTGCCAGATGGCACCCGCCCTGACCTGCTTGAACAGCTCGGTGACCAGCTCCAGCTTGTCGGGCGCCACCAGCAGCAGGCCGGCGTTCTGGCCCAGGGCCTCCTCCGCCGAGTAGCCGAACAGATGTTCGGCCTCCGGGCTCCACAGCACGATGTGGCCGGTGCGGTCCAGCACCATCGCCGCCACCTGCAGCAGGTCGAGCAGGCCCCCGGGCGAGGCGGCCCCTGGACTCGGCCGGGCCTCCCTGCCCGTGCCGGGCGGCGGCGGATCGTGCTCGCGCATGGCCTCCTCGTGAGCCCCCGTAGAGCTCTCACATCATCGTTAGGGGATATTTTCGCACTGAGTCACCCGGGACGCCGCCCTTCCCCCACAAATGAGCGAGGACGCCCTTCCCGAAGGAAGGACGCCCTCACATTGTGCGCCGCCAGGGACTCGAACCCCGAACCCGCTGATTAAGAGTCAGCTGCTCTGCCAGTTGAGCTAGCGGCGCTCACCGACAGAGAGGATCCTACCTGACCAGTGGCGGTGCTCCCGACCACCTCGTCCAGGAGCGCGGGGTCGTCGTCCAGCCAGCCGAGGCGGACCATCTTCACCCCGGCCTGGAACCGGCTGTCGGCCCCTATCTGCTGCATCAGCTCGGCCACTATCCGCCGCACCGTCCGGTCGGACAGGCCCAGCTTGCGGCCGATGGCCTCGTCCGTCAGCCCCGAGGCGAGCAGCCGGACGACCTCCCGGTGCCGTGCGGCGGGCGCGGCGCCGACGTCGTCGGTGAACAGGTCCGAGGCCGCGGCCCAGCAGTGCTCGAACATCTGGCGCAGCACGGCCACCATGGCGGGGCTGCGCAGGACCATGGCGGAGCCCTCGACCCCCTCGCCGGCCCGGTCGTCCAGGCCCAGGGCCGGTACGACGGCGAGCGTGTGGTCCACGATGATCAGCTTCATGGGCAGCGTCGCGGCCGTGCGCACCTCGCCGCCGTCGTTGGCGTAGGTCCGCAGATGCGCGCGGACGTTCGGCACGGCCGCGGCCGTCGCGAGGTAGATCGACCGCTGCCTGACCCCGCGGTTGAACAGTTCACGGTTGCGGTCGTCGGCCTTGAACAGGGGGATCTCCCCCGGCACGGTCGGGTGCATCGAGAGGATCTCGGTGGTGGCGGTGCTGGCCCCCTCGTCGAGGATCGCGGCGATCTGCGCCGGCTGGGCGGCCACCTCGATCCGGGCCTCGGCCAGGTGCCGCATGTGCACTGGCTGGAATTCGCCGGCCACCTGGCTGAGCGCGGCGTGCGCGTCGGTGATCGTCCTGACCAGTTCCTCGGTGCGCCGCCGGCTGCCCTCGACCAGCTGGGCCATCGCCGTGGCGGGGGAGTGCACCGACCAGCCGCTGCGGGAGGAGGGGAACCTGGTCGTGAGGCCGAAGGACGCGAGCGTATGGAGGGCGTCGTCGAGTTCGGCGCGGGACCAGCCGGTGAGCGAACAGACGCTTTCCGGCGTCCAGTCGGCGTCCGCCAGCGCCAGGGCGTAGAGTTCCTGCGCCCGGGCGCGCAAAAGGTCGTCGTCGGTCACTGCCCGCACCCCCAATGCTTCACGTCACCCCCGGCTTCGATCAGGTTAAGGGGCGGGGCTCGTGTATGGACCCTTCGGGGCCCATCCGGTCCCATGTGTCCGCATAGGGCCATGTCCGAATCCGGAACGTGAAAACTACAGACCAGCGGCTTGCGATCCGACAGAATTCAGTCAGCCGTACGGTTCCTCCAGACCGGAGTAGCGCCCTCGGCCCCGCAAAACCCCAGCTCACACCTCCTGGACAGGTCTGCCATGTCATCGATTCGCCGCAACGTCATTCGTGCCGTAGTGGGTGTCGTAGCCGCCGTCTCATTGGGGCTGATCGGAGCGGCCACAGCCTCCGCCCAGCCCATGCCGGGTGACCTCACCTGGGCGGTAGCCAACGATCTCACCTGGTAAATCAGGCGGGCAGTACCCCCAAAGACAACAACACCCCCCAAATAGCCACACCCCCTCCCCCCACGCTGATGGGCCCGGCATACCTCCCCCCTCTTGCCGGGCCCCTCAGCATGCCCGCGTGCAGGGGAGGCGGGTATCCGCCACGGCGGATTCACGCCGCACGGA
Organism: Streptomyces sp. NPDC059718; assembly: GCF_042733315.1. Lineage (NCBI taxonomy): Bacteria > Bacillati > Actinomycetota > Actinomycetes > Kitasatosporales > Streptomycetaceae > Streptomyces > Streptomyces sp. NPDC059718. Next base: position 64,094 of record NZ_JBHWGA010000012.1, on the reverse strand, counting down.
AGCGGTGCGCAAGCGGTTGCCGCACCGGTAGACCTCCCGTGCATGACATTCGCCCACCCCCAAGTGCCCGAGACGCACGACGCGTTCGGGCCGCCCGTCATGCCCTGCTGACCGCGACCGCCACCGCCTGCGCGCTGGTCGGCGGCCCCCTCGTGCTGCCCGCCACGACCGCCGCGGCGGCCCCGGTCAAGGACCCGGCCGCGTCCGTGCCGCGCGCCACCGCCCACGACATCACCCTCGTCACCGGTGACGTCGTGCACTTCGCCGACCGGCCCGGTACCGCGCAGGACACCGTCACCGTGGACCGCCCCGAGGGTGCGACCGGGGGCGTGAAGATCCAGCAGAGCGGCGGCCGCCGCTCGGTGGTCCCCGACGAGGCCGAGGCCCTGCTGACCGCGGGCAGGCTCGACCGCCGGCTGCCCAGCATCGACGCTGCCGCGCTGCGGGCCGCCAAGGCCACCGCCCGCACCTTCTGGAAGGACGTGGCCGGCGCCGCGCCCCGGGCCCGGTCGCTGGACGGGGGCAGGCGACGGGAGGACCTGGCAGCCCGTGCCCCTGCGGCGTGCCGCCGGCGGCAGCGGCCATTGGTCGGCCGAACTGCGAACCCCCCGCACCCCGGGCGGGTTCGTGTCCCTGCGGGCGACGGCCTCCGACGGCCGCGGCGGCACGGTGGAGCAGGAGGTCGTCCGGGCGTTCGGCCTGAGCTGATCCGGTCCGGTACGGGGTCGGAGGGAGCGGTCATGAGCACCCCCTCCGACCCCGTATGATTGTCCTGCACGCGCCGCTAGCTCAACTGGCAGAGCAGCTGACTCTTAATCAGCGGGTTCGGGGTTCGAGTCCCTGGCGGCGCACAGCGAGAGGGCGCCCTTCCTTCGGGAAGGGCGCCCTTCGTCGTGTTCCGGTGGGCGTCGTGCGCCGAACGGCCTCGGGCCTCAGATGGCCAGCGACAGCAGCACCGGCGCCGCGCGTTCGTTGAGGGTGTCGGCCGCGCCCTTGAGGCGGTGGGCCTGGGTGACGGGGAGGGAGAGGGCGAGGCAGCCGACCGTCCTGCCGACGGTGATCGGGATGGCGGCGCAGACCGTGCCGATCGCGTACTCCTGCAGGTCCAGGGTGGGGGCGCTGGGCGGCTGGCTCTCCAGCTTGGTCAGCAGCACCTTCTCGCTGATCGTGGTCTTGGAGGTGAGCCGTACCGTCTTGTGCCGGGACAGGTGGTCGCGGCGCCCGTTGTGGTCGAGCTGGGTGAGCAGGCACTTGCCGACCGCGCTGGCGTGGGCGGCGAAGCGGAAGTCCACCCACTCGTTGACCTTGGGTGCTTCCGGGCCGTCCGCGAAGTCGACGATCTTGACCTCGCCGTCGTCGTAACGGCTGAAGTAGACGGCGGCGCCGACCTCGTCGCGCAGCGCCGTCAGGATCTTCTTGATCTTCTCGCCGAGCGCCAGGTCGCGGCTGGCGCTGCCGAGCAGGACCAGCGACTCGCCGACGGCGTAGCCGCCGCCGGGCAGGGCGTTGAGGTAGCGCTCGCGGTTGAGCATGGCGAGGAGTTGGCCGAGGTAGCCGATGGGCACTCCGATCTCGCGGGCGAGCTGCTCGGCGGTGACGCCGTTCCTGTGCTTGTCCACGGTCTCGAGCACGCGCAGCGCGTGCTGGACCGCGTAGACCGGCGCGACCTGTCGGTGCTCAAGCGCCACGGTGTCCCCCTACAGGTGTGACCGTTTGCGTCCTTGCTGTAGCTACTGGTCACGGCTGCCGGGCACGACAGGCGGGCCCGGCAGCTGGGCCGGATTCCACGATAGCCTCAATGCGGTTGGCAGTAGAGCCCGTTGAAGCTTTATGTGGGCGGCCGCAGGCGTATACGCAGGAACGGGCCACCCTGGCATATGCCGATGGCACGGCCCACTTTTCCTCAGAGCACCGCACCGAGGAACTCCCGGGTCCTGTGGTGTTCCGGGGAGCCGAAGATGTGCTCCGGCGGACCCGACTCGACGACCCGTCCGCCGTCGAACATCAGTACGCGGTCCGAGACGTCCCGGGCGAACCCCATCTCGTGGGTGACGCAGAGCAGGGTGATGTCCGTGCTGCGGGCGATGTCCCTGAGCACGTCCAGCACCCCGGCCACCAGTTCGGGGTCGAGCGCCGAGGTCACCTCGTCCAGCAGCAGGATGTCGGGCCGCATCGCCAGCGCGCGGGCGATGGCCACCCGCTGCTGCTGGCCGCCGGAGAGCCGGGTGGGGTGGGCGTCCTGCTTGTCGGCCAGGCCCACCAGCTCCAGCAGCCCGCGGGCGCGCTCGGCGGCCTCGTCCCGGTCCAGGCCGAGGACGTGCACCGGGGCCTCGGTGACGTTGTCCAGAACCTTCATGTTCGGGAAGAGGTTGAAGTGCTGGAACACCATGCCGATCCGCCGGCGCGTGCCGCGCAGGTGCCTCTCGTCGGCCGGCACGAGCCGGCCGCCGCGGCCCGGCATGTGCGAGAAGGGCTCGCCGTCCACGTGGATGACGCCCTCGGTGAGCCGCTCCAGGGTCATCAGCAGCCGCAGGATGGTCGTCTTGCCCGAACCGCTCGGGCCGATCAGGGTGACGCGCTCACCGCGCCGGACCTCCAGGTCGAGGTGGTCCAGCACGGTGTTGTCCCCGTACCGCTTGACGACTTGGTCGAAGCGGACGGCGGGCGCCGCCGGGCCGGACTTGGCGGGGGTGGGGGACTCGTCAGTGAGCAAGGCGCTTCTCCAGCTTCCGCATGAGGATCGAGGTGGGGCAGCTCGCGACCAGGAAGATCACGGCGGCGATGGTGAAGGCCTCCAGGTAGGCGAAGTGGTCACTGCCGAAACGGTTCGCCTCGTGCACCATCTCGTCGATGGTGATGACCGACAGGAACGGTGTCTCCTTGAACATCGAGATCACGTAGTTGCCGAGGGCCGGCACGATCTTCCGCACCGCCTGCGGCAGCACCACGGCGGACCAGGTGCGCGCCCGCGGCAGGGACAGCGCGATCGCCGCCTCCCACTGCCCCCTCGGCACCGCCTCGATGCCCGCCCGGTACACCTCCGAGGTGTACGTCGCGTAGTGCACGCCCAGCACGGTTATGCCGATCACCAGCGGGTCCAGTCCCGGGACCAGCACCCACACGGCGAAGAGCTGGATCATCACCGGTGTGGAGCGCACGAACTCCACGGCCGCGCGCAGCGGCAGCGTCACCCAGCGGCTGGGCGTGCGCCGCAGCACCGCGATGCCCAGGCCCAGCGTGACGGCGAGCAGCGAGCCGAGCACCGTGGCCAGCAGGGTGGTCCCGAAGCCGTGCAGGATCAGCGGCAGGCCCTCGCGGGCCGTCTCCCAGTCCCACATCAGGCCCGACCTCCCGCCGGCTGTCCGAGCCGCGCCTTGGCCACGGCCTCCAGGCCGTTCATGGCCAGTGTCAGCGCGTACGCGAGGACGAAGTAGATCACCAGGAGCAGCAGGTACGCCGTCGCGGTGTCGCCCGTCGTCGAACGGAGCTGGTCCATCTGGAAGGTGACGTCCGAAATGGTGATCAGCGACATCAGCGGGGTGCACTTCAGCAACTGGATCAGCAGGTTGTTGAACGGCGGGATCATCTGCGGCCAGGCCTGCGGCAGGACGACCAATCGCATCCGCTGCCACGGCGTCATGCTCAGCGCGACGGCCGCCTCCCGCTGCCCGCGGGGCACGGCGTCCAGGGCGCCCCGGACGACCTCCGAGCCGTACGCCCCGTAGTTGAGCCCGAAGGCGACCACGGCGCAGGCGAGCGGCACGAGCTTGAAGCCGAGGATCGGCAGCGCGAAGAACAGCCAGAACAGCTGGACGTACAGCGAGGTGCCGCGGAAGAACTCCACGACCACCCGGGAGGTCCCGCGCACGAGCATCCGCCGCGAGCGCGCCATGAAGCCGAGGACGAAGGCGATCAGCAGCGCGAGCGCCGCGCCCAGGACGGTGGCCTGCACGGTGACCCACAGACCCGCGCCCACGCTGGGCAGCGAGTGCGTGAACTCCGTGAAGCCGGACATGGATTCACCGGCGAGGTCACCGGCGGGGAAGGGGTACGAGGACAAGGCGCCGCCTCACGCCGCGCACAGCTGCGCCGTGCGCAGCGTCGCCGGCGGGACCTCCGCCTTGGTGAAGCCGTACTTCCCGATGAGGGACGTGTAGCGGCCGGGGTCGGCGGTGATCTTCTTGAGTTCCCTGTTGAACGCGTCGCGCAGGCCCGTCGCGTCCTGCCGGAACACCGCGCCGCCCGGGCTGTACTGCTTGCGGCCGCCGACCACCGGCAGGAAGGGGTCGAGCACCTCCACCGCGGCGCCCTTGTTGGTGCGGGCCAGCCAGCGCAGCGAGATCCCGGTCAGCGCGAAGGCGTCGATCCGGCCGGCGAGCAGCGCGTCCACCCCGTCCTGCTGCTTGGCCAGGGACTTCACCGAGGTCAGCGGTACCCCGGCGGCGTCCGCGTAGTCCGCCTCGACCGCCGCGCTCAGCACGCCGACGGTGGCCTTCCCGCGGGCGCAGGACACCAGGTCGCTCAGCCCCTCGGGGTTGCCCGCGCGGACCATCAGGGCGGTCGGCGAGACGAACTCGGGCTCCGAGAAGATCACCTTCTGGCAGCGGTCGGGCGTGATCGCCATCCCGGCGCTGACCACGTCGAAGCGGTCGGCCGTCAGACCCGGTATGAGCGCGCCGAAGTCGGTGAGCGTGGGCCGCAGTTCCGGCACCCCGAGCGCCGTGAAGATCTCCCGGTGGAGGGTGGGCGCCTCGCCGGCCAGCTCGTCGCCGTCCCGGTACCCGTACGGCGCCTCGCCCGCGAAGCCGACCCGCACGTACCCCTGCTTCCTCAGCTTGGCCAGCAGGTCCCCGTCGCCGGTGGGCGCGCCGGTGCCGGCCTGCGTACGGCTGCACGCCGCCAGCAGCCCGGGGACCGCCACGAGACCGCCCACGCCTGCGGTACGGGAGAGGAAACCCCTGCGGGACAGGGGACTGTGCTCGGACATGGACCAGACCTCCGGTAGTTCGCTTCCGTGCGGTGCGGTGACCACACGAGGGCCGCGCCTACCCCGGCGCACAGGGGGCATTCATGCGAATCTGGTGGGGTACCCGATGTCCGGAACGTCCGCGGGAGGCAGGGAGCTGCCATGAGCGACAGCACCGAAGGGAACGGCAAGCGCGAGCAGCTGGTCGTGGAGCGGGTGCCGAAGGCACTGCTCGTCGGCGGCCGCTGGCGGCCGGCGAGCGACGGGCGCGAGTACGAGGTGGAGGACCCGTCCACCGCGCGACCGCTGTGCGCCGTACCGGACGCCGGGGCCGAGGACGCCAAGGCCGCGATGGACGCCGCGGCCGCCGCGCAGGAGGGATGGGCGGCCACGGCGCCGCGTGAGCGCGGGGAGATCCTGCGCCGGGCCTTCGAGCTCATCGTGGAGCGGCAGCAGGAACTCGCCCTCCTGATGACCCTGGAGATGGGCAAGCCGGTCGCCGAGTCCCGCAGCGAGATCCTCTACGCCGCCGAGTTCTTCCGCTGGTTCTCCGAGGAGGCGGTGCGCATCGAGGGCGGCTGGCGCACCGCGCCCGACGGCAACGGCCGGATCTGGGTGATGCGCCAGCCCGTGGGCCCGGCGCTGCTGATCACCCCGTGGAACTTCCCCATGGCGATGGGCACCCGCAAGATCGGTCCCGCCGTCGCCGCCGGCTGCACCATGATCGTCAAGCCGGCCCACCAGACGCCGCTGTCCATGCTCGCCCTCGCCGAGATCCTCGGCCAGGCCGGGTTGCCGGACGGCGTGCTCAACGTCCTCACCACCTCGCACCCCGCGGAGATCAGCGGCCCCCTGACGGAGGACCCGCGGCTGCGCAAGCTCTCGTTCACCGGTTCCACGGGCGTCGGGCAGAAGCTCATCGAGCTCAGCGCGCGGCAGGTGCTGCGGACCTCCATGGAGCTGGGCGGCAACGCCCCCCTCATCGTCTGCCGGGACGCGGACCTGGAGAAGGCCGTGGAGGGCGCGGCCGTCGCCAAGATGCGCAACATCGGGGAGGCCTGCACGGCGGCCAACCGGATCTACGTCCACCGCGACCTGGCCGAGGCCTTCACCGGGCACCTCGCCGAGAAGCTGGGTTCCATGGTCGTCGGCCGCGGAACCGAGCCCGGCACCCAGGTCGGCCCGCTCATCGACGGCGCGGGCCTGGACAAGGTGGACCGCCTGGTGCAGGACGCCGTCTCGGCCGGGGCCCGCGCGGTCACCGGCGGCGCCCCGCTCTCGAACCGTCCCGGGTACTTCTACCCGCCCACCGTGCTGGCCGACGTGCCGCCGGACGCGGCGATGCTCCGGGAGGAGATCTTCGGGCCGGTCGCGCCGGTCGTCACCTTCGAGGACGACGACGAGGCGATCCGGCTGGCCAACGACACCGTGTTCGGCCTGGTCGGCTACGTCTTCACGGAGAGCCTGCGGCGCGGCATCCGCTACGCCGAGGAACTGGAGACGGGCATGCTCGGCCTGAACAAGGGCGTCGTCTCCACCCCCGCGGCCCCCTTCGGCGGCGTCAAGCAGTCCGGGACCGGCCGCGAGGGCGGCGCCGTGGGGATCGACGAGTACCTGGAGATGAAGTACGTGGCGGTGGACGTCTAGGGCCCGGACCCCGCAGGGTCAGGCGCCGCCGGGCAGGCCGTACGCGTCGGCGATGAGCTCATGGGAGCGCAGCCGCGCGGCGGGGGTGTGGGCGTTGGCCGTGATCATCAGCTCCTGCGCCCCCGTGCGGCGCACGAGCGCGTCCAGGCCGTTCCGGACCGCGTCCGGCGTGCCGTGCACCACGTTGCCGAGCCAGGCGTCCACGAAGTCCCGCTCGGCCGGGCTGAACTCGTACGCCTCCGCCTCCTCCGGGGTGGGCACCAGGCCGGGGCGTCCCATGCGCAGCCGCAGCATGGCCAGCGCGCCGCTGAGCACCTGCCGGCGGGCGTCCTTCTCCTCGTCCGCCGCCAGCGCCGCGACGCCGATCAGCGCGTACGGCTCGTCCAGCACCTCCGAGGGCCGGAAGGACCTGCGGTACAGCTCCAGCGCCGGTTCGGTGTTGGCCGCGGAGAAGTGGTGGGCGAAGGCGAAGGGCAGGCCGAGGACCGCGGCCAGCCGGGCGCTGAAGGTGCTGGAGCCGAGCAGCCAGATCGACGGCCGCGCGGCGGACTGCACGCCGCCCGGAACGGTGCCCTGCACGGGACCGGGGATGGCGTGGATACGGGCGTAGGGGTGGCCGTCGGGGAAGTCGTCGTCCAGGAAGCGGATGAGTTCGGACAACTGCTGCGGGAACTCGTCGGCGCCCTCGTTCAGCCGGTCGGTGCGGCGCAGCGCGGCGGCGGTGGCACCGTCCGTGCCCGGGGCGCGGCCGAGGCCGAGGTCGATCCGGCCCGGCGCCAGGGCCTCCAGGGTGCCGAACTGCTCGGCGATGACCAGCGGCGCGTGGTTGGGCAGCATGACGCCGCCGGAGCCGAGGCGTATGCGCTCGGTGTGGGCGGCGAGGTGGGCGAGGATCACGGCGGGGGAGGAGGAGGCGACCCCGGGCATCGAGTGGTGCTCGGCGACCCAGTAGCGGTGGTAGCCGCGGGCCTCGGCGAGCCGGGCCAGCGCGACTCCGGCGGCGAGGGCGTCCCTCGCGGTCAGTCCGCTGCCGACGCCCGCCAGGTCGAGGACGGAGAGCGGGACGGGTGCGCTGCCGAGGGTGGTGCCTCGTACCGGGTCGTTCGTGTCCACGTTCCTGCGTCGCCTCCTGCGGCCGGTTCCTCGTCTACGGCAACGAGCAACCGGGGACCGGCTCCGGCTATTCCCCGGGGCCGGCGCCGGGGGCGCGGGCCGGCCCGAAGCCGCGCAGCGCGGCGATCCCCTCGGGTGGCACGGGCCGCGAGTACAGCCAGCCCTGCCCGGTGTCGCAGCCGATCCGGCGCAGCCGCTCCGCCTGCTCGGCGTTCTCCACGCACTCGGCGGTGACCGTCAGGCCGAGCCGGTGGGCGAGCTGCACCAGCGCCTCGACGATCGTCTCGTCGGCCGGGTTGGGGTGCAGGCCGTCGCGGAAGCCGTGCACGAAGCTGCCGTCGAGCTTGAGCGTGGAGACCGGCAGCCGGCTGAGGTAGGCGAGGTTGGAGTAGCCGGTGCCGAAGTCGTCGATGGCGATGCGCACGCCCATCTCCTGCAGGGCGTGCAGCGCCTGCAGGGGCCGTCCGGCCGAGCCCATCACCGCCGACTCGGTGAGCTCCAGTTGCAGCAGCCCGGCCGGCAGCCCGGTGTCGTCGAGGATCTCCGCGACGTCGGCGACCAGGTCGGAGTCCCAGACCTGGCGCACGGCGACGTTGACGCTGACGAAGATCGGGTCGTCGGGCCAGTCCTTCTGCCACTGCCGGGCCTGGCGGCACGATTCGGCGAGCACCCAGCGGCCGAGCTGGACGATGGAGCCGTTCTCCTCCGCCAGCGGGATGAACCGGTTCGGCCCGAGCAGCCCGAAGTGCGGGTGCTGCCAGCGCACCAGGGCCTCCACCCCGCGCAGGCTGCCGCTGCCGAGCTCCACCAGGGGCTGGTACTCCAGCGTGAACTCCCCGCGCTCCACGGCCTGCCGCAGGGTGCTGGACAGCGCCTGCTTGGTCATCCGGTGGGCGTTGCGCTCGGGGTCGAAGAGCGTCCAGCGGGCCTTGCCGTCGGCCTTGGCCCAGTACAGCGTGGTGTCGGCGGCCTGCATGATGCCGGTGGCGGTGGCCCCGGCGGCCTCGCGCTCGACGACGCCGATGCTCGCCGAGACCGCCAGCCGCTGCCCGGCGAGGTCGAACGGCAGCTGCAGCGCGGTCAGTACGGATTCGGCGAGCCCGGTGGCCTGCCCGGTGCCGGTGGAGTCCTCGACGAGGACGGCGAACTCGTCGCCGCCCAGCCGGGCGACGAGCGTCCCGCTGCGCCCGAGGCGGGCCGCGCACTCCGACAGCCGGCCTGCGACGGCCTTGAGCAGCCGGTCGCCGACCCGGTGGCCGAGGGTGTCGTTGATGGCCTTGAAGCCGTCGAGGTCGAGGTAGCACAGGCCGATCCGGCCGGTGCGGCTGTCGGCGCCCTCCAGCGCGGTGGCGAGGCGCTCGAAGAACAACTGCCGGTTGGGGAGCCGGGTGACCGGGTCGTGCATCCGCAAGTGCCGGAGCTGCTCGCGCAGTTCGCGGGTCTCGCCCAGGTCCTCGACGGACACCAGGACGCCGCCGGGCACGGGCACCACGACGACCTCGGCCCACACCGTGCTCCCGTCCGGTCCGCGGACGGGTCCGGTGCGGCGCAACTGCCCGCGCCGGCCGGTCAGCACGTCCTCGTACTCGGCGTACTCCGGGCTCTCCCCGAGCGGGGGGACCTCGCCGCCGGCGCCGGTGAGGCCGATCAGCTCCGCCGCGGTGCGGGCGGTGAGCAGCACCGGGTCCGCGCCGAGCAGCGTGCCGAGCGCCGGATTGGCCTCGCGCACCCGGCCGTCGGAACCGACCAGTGCCATCGGCAGCCGGGCGACGTTGAAGGCGGCGCGGTAGTCGCGCACCTCCGAGGCCGGACGTTCCGGGGCCGGTCGTTCCGAGGCTGACCTTTCCGGGGCCGAAGCGTGACGTTGAGTGACCGTCGTGGCCGCCGCCTCGGGCTCGAGGTCCGGGCTTCCCGAGGGTCCGCCCACCGCTGGCTCCCGCATAGGTGTCGTCTCGCACACGTGGTCGTGGAGGAATCGAATGACCGCCAAGAGGCGGCGTTCGGCCTGGAAATGTGCCGATCATAGACGTTGGGGAATTGCCGCGGCCACCGCCGTCGTGGTGATTCTCGGCACGTGGGATGCGATCTTGATCATTTGTGATTGGCCACTGAATTCCATTGATCGCTTTTCGTCACTCATTACGCACTGTAGTGATCGGACGGTAACACGAGCGGCGCAGCACAACAGGGCAAAACGTAGCAAACCGTAGCAGCGTGATGTGGGTGTCCCGACCCCGTACGGGAGGTCCACGTGCCGCTGTCAGGGCTACCCATACGTGCGCATCGGCGCTTCCGCCGGAGCGTCCGCGGGCATGCCCCCGATGGGCTCCGGGCGGCCATCGCCGCCGTCAGCGTCTTCGCGGCCGTCGTCGCGTGGACGCTGGTCACCGGCCCCGCGGCCGGGGGCTCCGACTCCTCGCTGTGCGCCCTGCCGCGGACCCGGGCGCACCACTCCGAGGGCGTCAGCGCCTGGAACGCCGCCTACCCGCGGGCCCGTGGCGACGTTGACGCCCTGATGGTGTTCCTGGCGTTCCCCGACGCCGTCCCCACCATCAGTCCCGGCGAACTGGCGGCCGATCACTTCCCGGCCACCACCGACTTCTTCGCCCGGGCCTCGTACGGCACCTTCCGGCTGCGGCCGCGCATCCTGCCGCACTGGCTGCGCATGCCCGCGGCGTCCACCGCGTACGGCATCGGCCGGGACTGGAGCCCCGACCTGCGCGCCCGCTACCTGCGGGACGCCGTGGTGGCGGCCGACGGGGAGGTGGACTTCTCCCGGTACGGGATCGTCTACCTGGTGGCCGACCCCGACGCGCCCGGTGTCGACCCGGACGCCACCAAGGTGGTCAACCTGGGCAGACCGGTCCGTGTAGACGGTACGGACCTGCACCGCTTCGTCACCGTCTTCGAGGGCCACCCGCCGGACGTCAACGTGCTCGCCCACGAGACCGGGCACGCCTTCGACCTGCCCGACCTCTACTACCGGCCGCCCCTGGGCAGCAACGCCGACTGGGACACCCACGTCGGCGACTGGGACCTCATGGGCAGTCAGTTCGGGCTGGCCCCGGACTTCTTCGCCTGGCACAAGTGGAAGCTGGGCTGGCTCGGGCGCTCGCAGGTCCGCTGCGTCACCGAGGGCGGCACCCACACCTTCCGCCTGAGCCCCGTCGAGCAGCGCGGCGGCACCAAGCTGCTGGTGCTGCCCGCCGGCGTGGACGGTGCCGTCGCCATCGAGGCCCGCGCCGCCCTCGGAAACGACCGCCTGACCTGCGGCCAGGGCGTCCTGATGTACCGCGTCCGGGCCGACGTGTCGTCAGGTGACGGCCCTGTCGACGTCATCGACGGCCACCCGGGCAGCGGCGACTGCTGGGAGTCCTCGGTGTACCCGCCGCTCGCCGACGCGCCGCTGCGGAGCGGGGAGACGTACGCCCTCGGCCGCTCGGCGCACGTCCACGTGGCGGACCGCCACTCCGACGGGTCCTGGACCGTCCAGGTCACCCAGGGCTGAGCCGATGCGCGGACCCCGGGCGCTCGCGGTCCTGGCATCGGTGCTCCTCTTCGCGGCCGGCAGCACCGCCGCCACCGAGGGCGCACCCGCCGCGGCCCCGCCGGCCGACCGTCCCTGCGCGCTGCGCGCCGCGGCGGGCGTCACGATGTCCGAGGGGTTCGGGGGCGCGGACGGCCGCGAGTTCGCCCGCGCCACCGGCGAGGTGCGGGCGCTCACGCTGCTCGTCGACTTCCCGGACAAGCCCGCCCCGTACAGCGCCGCCGAGCGCTACCGCGAGTTCTTCCCCGCCGTGCGGCACTGGTTCTACCGCGCCTCGTACGGGAAGCTGCGCTACGTCTCCACGCCGGTGCTGCGCTACATCCGCATGCCGAAGCCCTTCACGTCGTACGGGATAGGGCGCGGCTACGGCTGGCGCACGCACACGGCCATGATGCGGGACCTGCTGCGCGTCGCCGACCGGAAGATCGACTTCTCCGGGTACGACCTGGTCAACGTCCTCGTCACGCCCAACGCCGGGCCGCCCGCCGAACAGGCCGTCCTCTCGGTGACCTGGACCGGCGCCTCGGCCGCCACCACCGACGACGGCACGAGCCTGGACCGGGTCTCCCTGGTCTACGGCCACGACCAGTCCGGCGCGCGGGTGCTCAGCCACGAGAACGGCCATGCCTTCGGGCTGCCCGACCTGTACTCCGTCGAGGACTTCGGGCACACCGACACCCTCGCGGGCCAGTGGGACGGCATGTCCCTGGACTGGGGGCTGCAGGGCGACCTCTTCGCCTGGCACAAGTGGCGCCTGGGCTGGCTCGACGACTGGCAGGTCGTCTGCGTCCGCGACCCGGGCGCCCGCTCGGTGCACCTCACGCCGGTCGAGGTGCCCGGCGGCCGCAAGGTGGCCGTCATCCCCCTCGGCCGGACCCGCGCGTACGTCATCGAGGCGCGCGCCGCCCGCGGCAACGACAGCGAGGCCTGCCGCGAAGGGGTGCTGATCTACCAGGTGCGCACCGACGTCGACTCGGGCCACGGACCCGTCACCGTCGAGGACGCCCATCCGCGCACCACCGCCTGCGAGTACAGCAGCGCCACCTTCAACGCGCTCAACGACGCGCCGTTCTCCTCCGGCGGGCGCTTCACCGACCGCGGCCGCGGCCTCACCGTCGACGTCCTCGGCCGGGACCCGGACGACGAGGGCTGGACCGTGCGGATCACCACCTCGCGCCCCCTGTGGGACGGCCCCTAGGGCCACGGCCCCGACATGACGAAAGGCGCCCTCCCGATGGGAGAGCGCCCAGGTCAACGGCTGTGCCGTGAGTGCGCCGCCAGGGACTCGAACCCCGAACCCGCTGATTAAGAGTCAGCTGCTCTGCCAGTTGAGCTAGCGGCGCTCGCTGACGTCGTAGAGATTAGCATCCGCTTGCGGGCGGGTGAAAATCGATAATCAACCGGCTTCCGCGCGGGTCGCCCGGACGCAGGCCCACAGCAGGACGTCGGCCCCGGGGAGCCAGGGGCGGCGGGTGTCGGGGGCGACCAGCCAGCGGGAGCGCCCGTGGCCGGTGTCGCCGTACGGCGGGGGCAGCGCCACCGAGTCCCCCTCGCCGTGGCAGAGCACGGGCGGCACCGTCAGCCCCCACTCCTCCCAGGTCAGCAGCCCGGGGAGGCGTGCGGCGGTGCCCGGCTCGGCGAGCAGCAGCACCCTGCCGCGGAGCGTGGCGGCCGGGCCTGAGCCGGGGCCCGAGGACCACAGCTGCTCCAGGACCCGGCGTCCGAACAGGGCCGGCAGGTTCACCGCGTCGAAGGCCGTCCCGCAGGGCAGCACGCTGGGCGCCGTGGGCCGTGCGGACCACAGCGCCCGCACGCTGCGCGGGAAGGCGCTGGCGGAGGCCAGCCAGTCGGCCCCGTCGGGGGTGGGGTACTGCGCGTACGGATATGGGTGGGAGGCGGACTCCGGCACGCCCCCCGGCCATGTGTGCCACTGCCAATCACTCATGACCCATACAACTACCGTGAGTGAACGTTTCACTACGCGACATCGTCCGAAGGCCGGACACGCCCGCCATGTGTCGGGTACCTTGCCCCGAACGCATATGCCAGGTGCGTCGTCAGGACAGCGCTGCGTCCCCGCCCCGCATCAGGCCCTCGCCGAACTCGATCATCCGCTTGGCGTAGTCCTCCGACCAGCCCGCCTGCGCGCCGATGGCGGCGGGGGTCAGCCGGTCGAAACGCTTGGGGTCGGCGAGCTGGGCCGCTGCTATGGCCTGGAACTCCGTCGCCCGGTCCGCGGCCGCGCGGAAGGCGAGCGTGAGCTCCGTGGAACGGGCCAGCAGCTCCCGGGGGTCCTCGATGGACTCCAGGTCGAAGAAGTGCTCCTCGTCCTCGGCCAGGGCGGCGGGCTCGAACAGCAGCTGCGCGGGTTTCAGGCGCGGGGCGGGCTGCTTGCCCGCCGCGCTGTGAGCCGACTGCGGCTCGGACATGAACGTACCTCCAGGATCGTCAGCGCCTTCCATTGTCCCGCCCCGCGCAAGAGTGCCCCGGGCGGACGGCCGGCGCGCTACGGCCGCCAGGCCACGCGGTGCTCGGACAGGTGGGCGAGCACGGCGTGGTTGGCCTCCCAGCCGTCCGGGAACTTCACGGTCACCCCGAGCTGGACCGGCTCCGTCGAGGGGTGCTCGTCCAGCAGCTCCGAGACCCCGGCGCGGCACACCACGATGCACGCGTGCCGGTGGCGCGAGGCCAGCACGCACAGCCGCCCCGTCTCCAGGTGGAACGCGGTGGCGTCGGGACGCCCCGACAACGGGTGGAGCACCACGGTGACGTCGAACTCGCGGCCCTGCAGCCGGTTGGCGGTGTCCACGGTGACCCCGGTCACGCCCAGGTCCGCCAGCGCCGCGCGGACCGCCGCCGCCTGGTCGCGGTGGGCGGTGCCCACGGCGATCCGGTCCGGGCCCACCGGGGCGGTGCCCCGCTCGGAGACCGCCACGCCGCCGCGGTCCAGCAGCCGCCGGACGACCAGCGCGACCGCGCGCACCGCCTCGGGGTCGGTCCGCGGGGTGCGCCGCGCGGGCAGCTCCAGCAGGCCCCAGCCGGACGCCGCGGCCTCGTCCACCACCCGGTCCGGGCCCGAGCCGTCACCGGGCACGCCGAAGAAGAGCCGCCGGTCACCGTGGTCGGTGCCGCTGCGGAACGGGGTGTACGGGTAGAAGGCGTCGGAGACCAGCGGCGCGGCGGAGGCCGGCAGCCGCCAGGAGACCGGCAGCCGGTGCTGCGGCAGCCCCGGGTTGTGGGCCAGCAGGGTGACCACCGCGCTCGCCGACGGGTCGTAGCTCAGCCCCGCCCACTGCTCGGCGCCGACCACGCTGAACGGATCCAGCTGACCCGGGTCGCCGACGAACAGCGCCCGCTCGAACAACCCCGCCACCTGCAGCAGCGCGTCCGAGCGCATCTGGTAGGCCTCGTCGACGATGGCGTGCCGCCAGGGCTCCGTGTCCTTCACGAAGGCCCACTTCGCGGCGGTCGCGATCACCACGTTGGCCCCGGCGAGGTCGGCCGCCTTGCTCGACTTGAGCACGGCCTCGTGGCGGTCGAGCACCGGGTCCGGGGGCGAGTCGCTGCCGTGCAGCCGGCCGATCGGCAGTCCGGGTTCGGCGCTGGCCAGCCGGTCCACCAGGTCGTCCACCTGGGCGTTCGTCTGGGCGACCACCATCAGGGTCTCGCCCGCCGCGACCAGCTCACGGGCGGCGCGCACGACCAGCGTGGACTTGCCCGCGCCGGGCGGCGAGTCCACCACGACGCCGCGGTGCGTCCCGTGCAGGGTGTCGTGCAGGATCCGCTCGGTCGCGGTGCCGGCCGCCCGGGCGGCGTCGCTCACCGGGCTCACAGATAGTCCTCCGTGGTCGCGGGGTCAGGGCTCTCGGCGACGGCGGCCGCGGTCGTGCCCGCGGTCGTGTCGGCGGTCACGCTCGCGGCCGCGGTGCCCGGGGGCCCGCCGTGCGTCCACGGGGTGTCCTCGGGCTCCGGCAGCCCGGCGCCGCCACGCGGCGCGTGCTCGAACAACGTCCAGCACACCTCGTCCCCTTCCTCCGGCACCGTGCCGGGCTCGGGGACCTTGCCGCGGCCCATGCCGTTCACCACCCGCAGGAGCACCGCACCGGGTCCGGCCCACTCCACGAACTGCGCCTGCTGCGTACGGCCGTCCGGCAGCGCGCGGTACAGCTTCGCGTCCTCGTCCAGATGCGGCCGGTCCTGTGTGAGGACCGTCACCAGTGGGCGCGGCTTGGGCACCTTGCCCTCGCTCATCGCCATCTCCACCCGGTCCACCCGGCCCGCGAAGGCCTCCCCGGCCAGTCGCCGCCCGGCCATCACCAGCGGGTCGTCCAGCGCTTCCTGGGCCTCCAGCCGCACCTGGGCGGTCTCCCGGCCGGCGAGCTTCTGCGCCGCCGACACGGCGTCGTCACGGCGGGGCTGCGGCGGCTCCCCGGCGCGCACGCGGTCCCGGTGGGAGGTGTACGACCAGCGGTCGCGTTTCCAGCGGTCCGCGACGCGGGCGCCCTCGGGCAGCTCGCGCAGCAGGTCCAGTGACCGCCACACCGCGTCCCAGGTGGGGCGCATCTGGCCGGCCAGCAGGCGGGCGATGTCCTCGCCGGCCCCGGTGGTCCCGGCGTCGTAGCGGGCGGTGGCCGGGGCGAGCACGGTGTTGTCGAAGACCGGGTCCGTCGCGGGGCCGGCCGGGGGGAACGTCAGCAGGCCGTCCGGGCCGCGGTGGGACTCGGCGCGGCGGGCCGCCTCCATGCCCGTCATGCCGTCGGTGGCTTCGATCCAAGCCAGCAGGGCGCCCAGGTGCTGGTCCTCGAGGTTGCTCTGGCCGGTCGCCCAGTGCCGGCTGAGCAGTTCGGTGGCGGACAGCAGCAGCGCGGAGCCGGGGGTGCGGGCGCGTTCCCCGTAGTGGGTGAGCCAGCGGCCGAGCAGCGGCACCCGGGCCGGGACCGGGTGCGGCTCGTCGGGGTCGTCCTCGGCGGTGCGGCGGAAGCGGGTGGAGCGGCCGAGCAGGCGCACGTACTCCACCGCGGGGGTGTTCGCGACCACGATCTGGGGTGCGTCGGCGCAGACCTCCGACTCCTCCCGGTTGCGGGTCGCCGGCTCGGTCTCCGTGTCGTCCGCGTAGGACTCCAGGTAGGGCAGCACGACCTGCGCCAGCTCGGCCAGGAAGGCGAAGCGCAGATCGCGGTCGCGCGGCTGCGGCACCGCCAGCAGCCGGGGCTCGTCCCGGTCCGTGCCGACCAGGGCGCCCAGCGGGGCGCCGACCTCGCCCGCGGTGGTCAGCGGGACGAGGACCAGCGGCCGGTCCGACAGATGGCGGTGGCGCACCGTCGCGAGCGGGGTCGCCCGGCCGGTCGCCATGGCCTCCGCGCGGGCCAGCACCGAGATCAGCGACATCCCAGCGCCTCCGCCCGCAGGGCCTGCGCCCGCCGCAGCGCGGCGACCGCGGGATCCGCCGGATCGCCCTCGGTGCCCAGCGCGGCCGCCAGCACCTGCTCCACTTCGGTCAGGGCGCCCAGTTCACCGCGCACGCCGCGGCCGAGGACCTCCACCGCGCCGCAGGCCCGGGCCTGGTCGCGGCAGTGGAACGACAGCTCGCAACTGGCCAGGCACTCGGGCGCGTACGCCGCGGGCAGCCGGTCCACCGCATCGGAGAGCTCCGCGGCGGGGCGGGTCGCCGTCCGTCCGTCGTCGGTGAGCCGCAGGTCGAAGGTCGTGCCCTCGGGGAGGGCGGCGGCGATCTCCTCGATCCGGGTCAGCCGGGCCAGCTGCCGCCGGGTGACGGCCAGTTGCTTGCGCACGTCGACGAACTCGGCGGCGGGCAGGTTGGAGAAGTCCTTGGGGCACACCAGCAGCACCCGGTGCTCCGGCGTGCCGAACCCCAGCCGCTCCAGCGCCAGGACGTACACCGCGGCCTGGCGGGCCGCCGCGCCGACCTTCACGGCGTCCGCGGAACCGTCCAGGATCGGGAAGGACTTGACCTCCACCACCGTCCACGAGCCGTCCGGCCGCACGGCGATGGCGTCCGGTTCGAGGTAGACCGGGGCGTCGGCGACCTCGAGCACGAGCAGGGGGTGGTCGAGCAGCGTCCACCGGCCCGCCGCGGTCGCCTCCTTGAGCGCGAGGCGGGTACGGGCCACCCGGCCCTCGGGGCCCGGGGCGGACAGATCGGGCAGCACGGCGTCCGCGGTCTCGGGCGCGCCCAGCAGGCGCAGCAGCTCGGCGCACCCAGCGGCCTTCACCCGGGCCTCGAAGGCATGGCCCCGTACGAACGCGAACTGCGACTGCCCGAAGGGCGCGGGGTTGCCCAGGACGCGCGCCACCGCCGCCTTGTCCACCCCGGCGGCGTCCAGCAGCGCCCGGCGGCGGCACCCGGGGTTCGCGGCGAGCGCCGCCAGGGCGCGCGCGTCCATCGGGCGCGGCACGGTCGTCGGACCGCGCAACGCGGCCAGCCGCTCTCGCAGATCGTGCGTAGTGCTCACCCGGGCAAGTCTCGCACCCCCCACCGACAACGCGGGCCACAATGCGGAGGCCGCGGGTCCGCGGCCTCCGCCGGAGCGTCAGCGCCGCGGTTCGACCGCGGTTCCCGGCAGGAACCCCACGTCCGCCGGGGCGACGTCGCGGGAGGTCGCGACGACGGTGGAGGAGGCGGGCCGCGGCGTCGCGAACCGGGTGCGCGCCCCGTCGCGTACGAGGTCCACCACACGCAGCGCGGGCCGCGCCAGCAGGAAGCCGATCCCCATCACGGCGATCCCGGCGAGGGCGTCCAGCAGGTAGTGGTTGGCGGTGCCCATGACCACGAGGGTGGTGCCGAGGGGGTAGAGGACGCCCAGCGCGCGGACGAAGGGAGTGCGTCCGTGGCGCCAGAGCATGATGCCGCACCACAGGGACCAGCCGACGTGCAGGCTCGGCATGGCCGCGTACTGGTTGGTCATCCCGCCCAGCCCGCGCGGCGCGCTCGCCTCCGCGCCCCACCAGCCGTACGAACCGTACTGCGCCATGGTGTCGACGAAGCCGTGGCCGGCGGCCAGCAGCCGCGGCGGCGCGGTGGGCATGAGCGTGAAGCCGATCAGCCCGACGAGGGTGGACATCAGCAGCCATGTGCGCGCGAAGCGGTAGACGGTCGGCCGCCGGCGCCACAGCCAGACCAGCACCAGCGGGGTGACCAGGTAGTGGAGCGAGGCGTACCAGAAGTCGGCGGGAACACCGAGCGACCGGTAGCGGCTGAAGAGGGAGTTGAGCGAGCGCTCGGGGTCGATGCTGAGCGCGCGTTCCAGGTGGAGTATGGCGATGCCGTGGTCGACTGCCCGGCCCACGTCGCCGCGTACGAGGAGGCGGCCCGCGGTGTAGAAGCCGTAGACCACCGCGATCAGCGGCAGCTCGGTCCACCAGCGGAGCCCGCCCCGGTAGGCGGACGCCCGTGGGGCGGTGGTGCTCATCGTCATCCGGCCGTTCTCCCCCCATCTCTCCCTGTGAGAGTCGCTTCGATCTACCGTACGGCGTACGCTAGGCAACCCGGGCAGCGCCCCCGACTATTCCCTTCACCACCGATTCGTCCTGGATTCACGGAGCTGTGCTCGGGAAGACGTGCGAAAAGACGCCCCGCTTCCTCCCCGGGTTGCCCGGGAACGCGGGAGAATCAAGGAAACCGCTCAACCTTCCGACCGCTCGCGCACGATTCCCCCCGACCGGACACGCATCCCTCATGACTGTCACCCCGCCGGCCCGCTCCCCACGGCGCCGCGTCCCCCGCAACACCCTCAACCCGGACCGCATCCTCGACGCCGCGGTCGGGCTCCTCGACCGCCACGGGCCCGAGGCCTTCACCATGCGCGCGCTCGCCCAGGAGCTCGGCGTCGCGACCATGGCCGTCTACTCCCACTTCAAGGGCAAGGACGAGATCATCGACGCGGTCAACGAACGGCTGCTCGCCGAGATCGAGATGCCCCCCGGCTCCGGCGTGCCGCGCGAGCAGCTTATTGAACTCTGTGTCGGTGTGTACCGGCTTTTCAGTGAGCATCCCTCCGCGCTCCAACTGCTGACGAGCCGCCCGCTCCGCGGCGACGAGGCCATCGCCGTCATCGACCGGATGCTCTGCCTGCTGATCACGGCGGGACTGGACCCGCCCGCCGCCGCGCGCGCCCAGGTGGCGCTGATGCAGTACACGGTCGGCGCCGCGCTGTGGGTGGTGCGGCGCAAACGCGCGGAGTGCGAGGAGGCCGAGGCCGGGCTGCGCGAGAGGATCCGCAGCCGGCTCGCCGACCTGCCGCCGGACAGCTATCCCTCGCTCGTGGGGCTGGCCCCCGAACTCGTCGCGGCCCAGCAGTCCGGCCGCGCGCAGTACGAGGCCGGGCTGTCCGCGCTGCTGGACGGTCTGCTCCGCTCCTGAGCCCGGCGCACACGGGAGCGCCCCGGCCGGGGCGGGGTGCTGAACTGCCGGCCGGGGCGCCCGTGTGGGGGGAGGGGGATGGTCGCGTGCGGCCTCAGCCGCCGTAGGCCGCGAGGGCCTTGGAGAAGGCGCCCGCCTCCTGGAGGATCGAACTGCACGTCGCGTCGGCGACGTTCCTGGCACCCCCGGGGCACTGCTTGTCCCGTGTGCCCGACCACATCGACAGCCAGCCCAGGCCCTTGGACCGGGCGAAGGTCACCAGCTGCGTCGCGTCGTCGACCCTGAAGACCTCCGTGGTGACGTCGTTCACGCCGATCATCGGGGTGACCGCGACGGTCCTCCAGGCCGCGGCCTCCGACAGCCCCAGCACGCCCTTGAGCTGTCCCTGGGTGGCGGTGGCGGCGTCGATCGCGTAGCCGCCCATGTCGCCGCTGAAGGAGGCGCCGTAGTCCATCGCCATGATGTTGACCGCGGTGATCCGCACACCGCGGGACCTGGCGTCCGCCAGCAGGCCGACACCGTCCTGGGTGAGGCCGGTCGGCATCACCGGCAGGGTGTAGGAGACCTCCAGGCCGCTGTGGCCCGCCTGGAGCTGCGAGATGGCCTGCGCCCGGCGGGTGTTGGCGGCCGTGTCGGCGATGGCGCCGCCCTCGACGTCGAAGTCCACCTTGGTGAGCTTGTAGGTGTCGACGACCTTGGCGTACGCCGCGGTCAGCGCGGAGACGGAGGAGCAGGTCGTCGCCAGCTCCGAGCCGGACGCGCCGCCGAAGGAGACCCGGACGTCACCGCCCGCCCTGCGCAGGTCGCCGATCTGGGCCGCGACGCCGTCGTTCGCCAGGTCGCTGACCCCTCCCCACTTGGGCGTGCAGCCGCCGCCGTCGGTGACGAAGGCCAGGTTGTACTGCTTGACGCCGGTCGCCCGGGAGTGGGCGAGCAGGTCGAAGGCCGGGTAGAGCGAGGTGTCGACGTACGGCGCGAAGCCGGCGGAGGACGGCGAGCCGGTGCCCGAGGTCGGGCTCGGGGTCGCGGTCGGGGTCGCGGTGGCCGTGGGCGAGGAGGTCTTCGTGGGGGTGGCGGTCGGCGTCCTGGTGGGGGTGACGGTCGCCGTCGGGCTCGCGCCGGCGGTGGGGCGCCCGCTGGGGGAGGCGGTCACGCCGTCGTCGACGGAGCACTTCACGTCGTTGATCCGGCAGTTGACCGGGTCGCCCGCCTTCGCGGCGGACTTCGTCACGAAGCCGACCTCGGCCGTCTTCCCCGCGGCGATGTCCTTGTTCCAGCTCGCGGGGCGCACCGTCACGTGCTGCCCCGACACCGTGTAGGTGGCGTTCCAGAGCGAGCTGATGCTCGTGCCCGCGGGCAGGTCGAACTTCAGCGTCCAGTCGGACAGCGTCGCGTTCGAGGAATTGGCGATCTCGTACCGGCCCGTGTACCCGGTGCTCCAGTCGCTGGTCTTGCTGTACGCGGCACCGACGGTGGCGGCCTGGGCCGAGCCCGCGAGCGCGAAGGCCCCGGCCGCGACGACCGCGCCCGCGGTCACGCCCCCGAGGAGGGCGACCTTGCGGGTGGGACGACGACGATGTGAGTTCCTCATGAGGCGGCACGCTAGCGATGCCGATTCGGACAAATGCCCAGAGTCGTGCGGGCGTTCGACTTCTTATGGCGCGCTTAAGGGAGCCATCGGGGCCGGTTAAAGGTTCAGACCTCTGCGGGCGGCGCGGTGCTGCTCGCGGCCGGCCGGCCGGTCCCCGGCGCCCGGGGGGCCGGCGGCCTTTGTCAAGCCCCGAAATCCAGGGGCATGACGCGGGGCGCCGGGCCGGGGTTAATGGAGGCATGGGTTGACGCAGAGCCGGAAATCCGAAGTGAAATTCCGGCCAGGACCGTTCCCGTATTTCCCTCCCCGCAATTCCTCACGCAAGGAGAATCCCGATGACTCGCACACGACGTCTGGTCATCCTCACCGCTTCCGCCGCCCTGGCCGCGGGAGGTGCCCTGATCCCCACCACGGCGTTCGCCGCCCCGGCGTCGGCGCAGGCCGGCTCCGTGGTGACGCAGACCTCCCAGCAGCGGGCCGGCGCCGTCAGCGGCTACGTCAGCGACGACTACTGCTATTCCGGGGAGGACGCATACTATTACTATTACGAGGCCTGCGACATTTACTGGGGCTGACCCGGACCGGCTGTCGCGAAATACGACTCGAATACCGGCCGGGTGGTGAGAGCCGCCCGGCCTCGATCGTTCAGAGCCCCGTGGTCGCGGCCGTCCGCTTCAGCCGCCTGCGGCGCACCACGCGGTGGTTCCGCTTCCCGCCCGCGGCGAGCGGCCGCAGCGCGATCCACACCCGGATCTCCGCGCCTCCCAGCACCGAGGAGCCGAGCCGGACGTCGCCCCCGGTGGATTCCGCGAGGCGCCGTACGATGTCCAGCCCGAGGCCCGTGGAACCGTCGCCGCCCGCGCCCTGACCGCGCCGCAGCGCGGCCGCCGGGTCCTTGATGCCCGGGCCCGCGTCGGAGACCAGCACGATCACCGCCTCCTGGCTGCTGTGCACGTCCACCGCGAAGGCCGTGCCCTCGGGGGTGTGCCGGAAGACGTTGCCGAGCATGGCGTCCAGCGACGCCACCAGATCGGCCCGCGCCACCGGTACCCGCACCGGGCGTTCGACGCCCGCGGTGCTCACCTCGCGGCCCTGGTCCTCGGCGAGCGCCGACCAGAAGGCCATCCGCTCCCGGATCACCTCGGCCGCGTCGCAGCCCACCGCGACCGGCTGGCTCTGCGCCTGCTGGGCCCGTGCGGTGCGGATGATCTGGTCCACCTCGCGCTCCAGCTGGGCCACCGCCTGCCGGGTCTGCTCCCCGGCGAGGCCGTCGCCGAGCGAGGCCGCGTTGAGCCGCAGCACGGTCAGCGGGGTCCGCAGCCGGTGCGACAGGTCGGCGGCCAGCTCCCGCTCGTTGGCGAGCAGTTGCACCACCTGGTCCGCCATCGCGTTGAACGCGACGGCGGCGGAGCGCAGTTCGGCCGGGCCGTCCTCCGGGACGCGTACGGTCAGGTCCCCGCGCCCCAGGCCGTGCGCGGCCTCCGCGAGGCGCTCGGCCGGACGCACCAGGCGCGTGCCGAGCCGGTCCGCCACGGCCACCGCGCCGACGATCAGGCCCACGCCGACCAGCGCCAGCACCGCCCAGGCGGCGGTGACCCCGCGGCTGACCTCGCCGTCCGGCACGAACACCTCGACCACCGCCACCGAGCCCGAACCGACCGCGGTCGGCTGCAGCAGCGCGTAGCCCCCGGCCACCGGGACGGTGGAGGCCCGGCCCAGTTCCGAGGCCCGGTCCAAGTCGGCGACGGGCGCGTGCGGGTCGCCGATCTCCACCCCCGCCGTGCCCTCCGTCGCCGGCACCCGCACCGCGATCCGGCCGTCGGCGCCCGCCTGCGTCGAGGCCACCGCCCGCTCCAGCTGGGTGCGGTCGGTGGTGATCGCCAGCGCCGGCCCTATGGCCGCGGCCTGCCGCTCCGCGTTGCCGATCGCCCGGTCCCGGGCCATCTCCTTGACGGTGAGCGCCAGCGGCACCGCGAAGGCGACGACGACCATGGCCGTGACCGCGACGCAGACCTTGACCAGCGCCCACCTCACCGCGGTGGCTCCAGCTTCACTCCCACCCCGCGCAGCGTGTGCAGGTAGCGCGGCCGGGCCGCCGTCTCCCCCAGCTTGCGCCGCAGCCACGACAGATGGACGTCGATGGTCTGGTCGTCGCCGTACGACTGCTGCCACACCTCCGACAGCAGCTCGCGCCGTGCCACCACCACGCCCGGCCGGGCCGCCAGGAAGGACAGCAGGTCGAACTCACGGCGGGTCAGGTCCAGCAGGGCCCCGTCCAGGACGGCCTGACGGCGCAGGACGTCGATCTGCAGCCCGCCCACCCGCAGCACGCGGTCCGCCTCCGCCGACCGCGAGCGGCGCAGCACCGCCGCCATGCGCGCCGACAGGTGCTCGACCGAGAACGGCTTGATGAGGTAGTCGTCGGCGCCCGCGTTGAGCAGCCGCACGATCTCCGACTCGTCGTCCCGCGCCGTCGCGATGATCACCGGCACGTCCGTGATGCCGCGCAGCATCTTCAGCGCCTCGGCCCCGTCCAGGTCCGGCAGGCCGAGGTCCAGGATCACCACGTCGAAGCCGACCTGCGCGACCTCCCGGAGCGCCTCCAGGGCCGTGCCCACGCTCCGTACGGCGTGCGCGGCCTCGGTGAGGTGCCGGATGAGGGCGGAGCGCACGAACTGGTCGTCCTCGACCACGAGCACACTTGCCATGGCCCGCAACTTAGCCCATGAGGGGGATGCCGGGTGGGCGCGAGCACGTCAGAACCTGAAGCGCAACCCCCGGCTCCGTCGGGCGGGTGCGTCCGGCACTATGGGCGGATGCGAAAAGGACTGGCGCACGCCGGAGCGTGGACGCTCGCCACGAGCGCCGCCGTCGCACTGTCGTGGTTCGGCGTCCACCACGTGCTGGCGGGCACGGCCTACGACCCGCCCCGGGCCCTGCCGATCTCCGAGCCGGTCTCCGACAAGGTCCCCGCCCCCACGCAGTCCCCGGACGGCGGAGCCACCCAGCGCGCGGCCGGGCCCACGGCCACCGGTCCGGCCCGGAGCGCCCCCGCCACGCCGCGCACCCCCTCCACCGCCCCGGCCAGGCCGCCCGGTTCGGCCACCCCCGCCACGACCTCCGCCGCCGACACCGGCAACGTGCACGGCTACACGGTCGAGGGCGGACGGGTCGTGCTCGACCTGGGCGAGACCTCCGCGACCCTGGTCTCCGCGACGCCCGACTCCGGCTGGGAGATGAAGGTCTGGAAGCAACCGGAGTGGATCCGCGTCGACTTCGTCTCGGCCACCACGACCTCGTCGCTCTTCTGCACCTGGAACGGGCATCCGCCCACCGTCGACACCTACAAGGCGCAGAACACGGGCGGCTAGCGGAACACCGACTCCGGCGGAGCGGGCGAGGCCGCGGCCGTGGCGTCGGTGACCGGCGCCGCGCCGCCCGCGAAGGCGTCCAGCTCCCCGCCGTGCTCGACCCGCCCCGGATGCGGGTCCGAGGCCACCCGCCGGGTGAACTCCGCCACGGGCAGTTCGCCGTCCGCGGCCACCAGGATGACGTTGCCGAAGCGCCGCCCCCGCAGGACGGCGGGATCCGCCGCCAGGCACGCGTGCGGGAAGCAGGCCCGCACCGTCGCGATCTGCGCCCGCAGGAACTCCAGCCGTCCGCCGTCCGCCACATTGGCGGCGTAGAGCCCGCCGGGCGTCAGCGCGCGCCGCACCTGCGCGAGGAACTCCGTACTGGTCAGGTGGGCGGGCGTACGGGCCCCGCCGAAGACGTCCGTGATGACCAGGTCCGCCCAGCCCTCCGGGACCTTCGCCAGGCCCTCGCGGGCGTCGCCGCCGCGCACCTTGATGCGCCAGGTGCGGTCCCACGGCAGTTCCCGCCGCACCAGCTCGACCAGCGCGGTGTCCAGCTCCACCACCTGCTGCGTCGAGCGCGGCCGGGTCGCCGCGGTGTAGCGGGCCAGGGTCAGCGCGCCGCCGCCCAGGTGCAGCACGCGCAGCGGGCGGCCGGACGGCGCGGCGAGGTCGACGACGTGGCCGAGCCTGCGCTGGTAGGAGAAGTCCAGGTACTCCGGGTCGCCGAGGTCGACGTGCGACTGCGGCGCCCCATCGATCAGCAGCGACCAGCCGCGCGGACGGTCCCGGTCCGGCACGAGCTCGGCGAGACCCCCGCCGACCTGCTCGCGTATGCCGTCCGGTGCCTTCGTCGTCCTCGTCCTGCGCGGTGCCATGCACCCCAGTATGGGCGGCGGGCGACGCGGAGCTCAGAGCCGGTCGGCCAGCTCGATCATCCGGGCGGCCTCGCCCAGCGCGTCACGCAGCACCGCCGGGTCCGTCACGGCGCTGTCGTCGTGCGGGGGCACCAGCCAGCCGGTGCCCGCCACCGGCGGCTCCCGCAGCTCGCCGGGGACGGTGAAGCCGCCACCCTCGGTCTGCGTGCAGGCGCTGCCCGGCATGTCCCAGCCGTCGGCCGTGCCCGGCGGCACCAGGAAGCCGAGGCTGTGACCCGAGCTGTCGTGCAGCACGGGTCCGAGACCGGTCCGCATGCGCAGGATGTCCACGGCCTCCAGTCCCTGCCGGGCCGGGACGGTGACCAGATCCCATGGTTCGTCCAACAAGGCGAATCCTCCTTGGGGTCGGACGGTGGGTTGCACGGTGTCCAACGCGCGCGGACGTCAACGGCTACGCCCCCTTGACGCCGACAGGGGTGGCGTTTCATGGCGAATGGAGGGTGAGATATCCCTTTTGTAGCCAAACCCACGGTACTCGGGCCCTCACAGCGAGTACGGTCGTCGCGCCGCCAACCGGCACCGCACCGACCGTCCAACGGGAGCCCGGCGATGCACTCGTCACCTTCCACCCCCAACACAGCCTTCCGGCGCCTGCGCGGAGACCGGTCCCCCGGTGAGTTCGCCGCCGCCGTGCGCCGCGCGGGGCGGGACATCGGCGAGCAGGTCAGCTGCGACGCCCGCTACATCGGCCGCGTGGAGTCCGGGGAGATCCGCTGCCCCAACTACGCCTACGAGCGGGTCTTCCGGCACATGTTCCCCGGCCGCGACCTCGCCGACATGGGCTTCGAGCCGCGTGAGCTGGTCCGCGGCCGGCGCGGCACGGCGGCCCCGGGCCCCCGGCCGACCCCGTACGAGACCGAAACCGACGAGGAGAGCGACGTGCTGCGTCGCGCGTTCATGACCGGCGGCCCGGCCGCCATCGCCACGACCCTGATGCTGGGGCCCGCCGCCGCGGCGGAGCCGGTGCACAAGGTCGGCAGACCGCAGGCCCGGGCCGTCCGCGCGGCCGTCCGCGAGATCCGCCTGCACGACGACCGGCACGGCGCCGGCGCGCTCTACCGCCAGGCCGGCCACTCCCTCGGGGCCGCCTACCGCCTCCTCGACGAGGGCACCTACAGCCAGGCCGTCGCCGAGGACCTGATGGGCGGCGCCGGTGAACTCGCCATCTCCGTGGGCTGGCTGGCCCACGACTCCGGGCGCCTCGCCGACGCCCGCTCCTTCTACGGCGAGGCCCTCGCCACCGCCCGCATGGCCGGCGACCGCGCCCTGGAGGCGCACGCCTTCTGCAACGCCTCCTTCCTCGCCCGTGACGCCGGGCGCCCCCGCGAGGCCGTCCGCGCCGCCCAGGCCGCCCAGCAGGCCGCCCGCCACCTCGGCTCGCCCCGCCTGCTCTCCCTGCTCGCCCTCCGCGAGGCGGGCGGCTGGGCCGGCCTCGGCGACCGCCCCGGCTGCGAACGCGCCCTCGCCCGCGCCCAGACCCTGTTCGGCCGCGGCCCCCGCGCCGCGGACCCGGAGTGGATGACCTTCTACGGCGAGGCCGAACTCGCCGGGCTGGAGGCCCAGTCCTGGTCCGCCCTCGGCGACCACCACCGCGCCGTCGAGCACGCGCGGCGCGCGGTCGGCCTGCAGGCGCCGCACTTCACGCGCAACGCCGCGCTGTACACCGCGGAGCTCGCCGACAACCTCGCCTCCGCCCGCCAGGTCGACGAGGCCACGGACGCCGGCATCCGCGTCCTGGACCTCCTGGGCCGCGTCCAGTCCCCGCGCGTGCGGGGCATGCTCTCCTCCACCGCCCAGACCCTCCAGCCGTACTCCCGGCGCAAGGACGTCGCCGAATTCCTTCGCAGGCAGGCGCAGTCGCGGCCGGCGTGAACGGGCGCGCTGCGGCGTGACGGGGGCCGCGTCAGACGTAGAACTCCTCCGCGTCCGGCAGAGCGCTGCCGGAAAGGCGGCGGGCGAAGGCCTCGTAGGCGTCGCGGCCCAGGAAGTACGGCCCGGTGGAGTGCTGGTGGAACACCCGGCCCAGGTCGTCCACCAGCACGATCCCGCCTTCCGAGGTCTCGTACCCGACGGGGAACGCCGGCCGGCGCAGGATGCCGCCGAGCTCGGCGAAATCCTCGGAGTCGCCCTCGTAACCGACGTCCGGGCGGACGACGAGAGCGATCTCGGGTGCCGCCCGGTACGGAAGGCGCAACAGCCCGTAGGAGCCCAGGAATCCCAGGGCGGCGGCGAACGCGGTGAGCGGGAACCCCTGGCGTCCGGCCTCGTGCGGCCGGAAGGCGAGATGCTCGCCGATCCGGTCCCGCACGTCCCGTCCGGGGTACCAGCCGTGCTCCCGCAGCCACGCCCGGACCGTCCCCTCGTGCGTCAAACCGCCGCCGCCCTTGTCACGTCGAGCAGATCGGTCCCCTGCTCCAACGGCATGATCGCGGTGAGGTTCCGGAACCTCGGACCGTTCGTCACGGCGGTGACCGGATCTCCGTCTCCCGATCGGCAGAGGAACAGGCCGAAACCACGGTTTCCGCCTCCCGCCGTGGGGCCCTCCGCATCCTGGACCGGTCCCAGGTGAGCCTGGATGTGGTCGAGGAAGCCCGCGTACGGTTCCCCCACCGCTACGCCCACAGCCGGTCGAAGTGGAGCCGGAGGCCGTACGTCCCGCCGGGACCGGTGACGGTGAGGGCGCCGTCGGGCGTGAGGGCGATGCCGTCGGCCCGGTGCAGCAACGGAAGGGGGTGGACGCGGGCGTCGAGCAGGTTCCAGACGCTCGCGCGGCCGTCGGCCCAGGCGGCGACGGCGACCGGGCCGTGGGCGGGGGTGTCCGCGGCGGCCAGGGCGGTGATGACGCAGTCGCGCCGCTCCACGGGGTCCGGCATCGGTTCGCCCGAGGTCGCCCACAGGCGCAGGGTGCCGTCCAGCCCGCCGCTGAGGCAGAACGACAGGTCGTGCCGGGCCGAGTGGACGTGGGCGAGCGTGGAGACGGGGGCCTGGTGCAGGGGGCGGCTGAGGGGCTCGGGGTCGTACGCGGGGGAGCGCCACAGGTGGACGCGGCCCTCGGTGTCACCGACGGCCAGGAGACCGGAGGCGGGCACCGAGGCCAGGGCCGAGGGGCCGTCCTGGTTGTGGCGGTGGGCGGCCTCGCCGAAGGCGACCGTGCCGGGCGGGAAGGCGTGCAGGACCTGGTCGCGGTCGAGGAGCAGCATGCCGTCGCCGAGAGCCGCCAGGGCCAGCGGCCGTACCTCGGCGGGGGAGGGCACCCTGCGCAGGTCCGCGCCCGTGGCGGGGTCGAGGGCGTGCAGCCGGCCGAGGGGATCGGCCGCGAGCAGCTCCCCCTCGACCGTGCCGGGGCCGAGGGCGGTGAAGGACTCGCCGGGGCGGAACCACTCGGCGGTCCAGGTGTGCCGTTCGGCGACGGGGCGCAGCAGCGCGGCCATCTGCGGCGCGTCGGCGAGCGCGGCGGCGTGCAGGACGGCGGCGCGCTCGGGGTCGCTCATGCCGGTGTTCGTCAGCACGGGCGCCGCGCGGCGCCACAGGGGGACCAGTACCTCGGGGGCCGCGGTCGCGGTGTCCGGGTCCGAGAGAGCCGCCGTCACGGCCGTCGCGGAGCCGTGGACGAGGAAGCCCGCGTCACGCAGCAGCCGGTCCGCCGTACCGGCGGCGACGGCGTGGCCGAGCACGTGCTCCCGGGCGTAGGAGCTGGTCAGGGCGCGGGACTTGAGGACGTCGACGATGCGTTGGTCCAGTCCCGCGACGACGGGCCCGCCGGGCGGCACCTCGTACCGGGCTCCCCCGGGCAGGCGCTCCACGGCGGCGGCGACGGCCTCCCGCGCCGCCGGGTCGCCCGTCAGGTGCGCGTGCAGCAACTCCCACACGTCCGGGGGGACCGGCGCGCGCAGCGCGGCCAGCGTGTGCAGCGCGGGACGAGCCGTCTCGGGCAGCCGCGCCCACCACACGGACGGTACGGCTCCCTCGGCAGGCGGCCCGGGGACCGTGGCGGCCAGGCGGGCCGTCGCCGGGTGAGGGAAGACCTGGTCCGCGGTGAAGGCGGCGCCGGCGGGGACCAGCCCGGCGTACCAGGCGGCGAACTCCGCGCGATCGGTCAGCGCGGGGTCGTCCAGGTCGACCACGAAGGCCCCGTCCGGAACGCTCCCGGTGTCCCCCGCTTCGAGCAGCACGCGCACGTGCGCGAAGTCCAGCAGGGGGTCCACGAGGGCCGCCCGGCAGCCCGGCCGGGCACCGTGCAGGTCGGCGAAGCCGAGGGTCAGCGGACGCGGGTCGGCCAGGATCCGCCCCAGCAGGTCCTCCGTGGACAGCGGCCCGTACCCCAACTGCCGTCCCAGTTCCCAGGACACGGCGTCCGCGGTCAGGCCGTGGGCGGGGGCGAGCCCGTGCACCATGGTGCCGGGGTCCCGGTGCGCGACGGCCGCGAACCACGCCAGCAGATGGCTCTTGCCGGCCCCGGGGGAACCGGTCACCGCCAGCGGTGCCTTGGCGCCCGACGTCGCCCACTCCAGGATCCGCCGCCCGGCGGGCCCCCGGCCGGCCCCGAGAGCGGGCCGGTCCGCCGTCCCCAGTTCCCCCGTCATCTTCCTCAGCCCTCCTGTGCCGCCGCCTCGCGCAACTTCCGGATGCCGGCGGCCCGGGACTCGGCCGTCTCCCCGTAGGGGAAGTTGTGCGTCAGCCCGGCCTCCGGGAAGAGGTCCGCGAGCATCATCGAGCAGTAGTGCCCCGGCATGAAGCACGACTCCAGTTCGGTGTGGATGCGCCTGACCTGCTCCGGTTCCACCCCGGCGGCCCGAAGGTTCGCCCACAGCCGCTCCTCGGGGTGCACGCAGATCCCGCCCGAGGAGGTCAGGATCTTCGCCTCCCCGTCGGCGTCGACGACCTCGAACGCCGCGAACCACTCCGCGCCCGCGGTGTCCCGGATGTCGTCCAGCACCTGCGGCCACCAGTCCTCGCGGTCCGCGAACGCCGTCGCGTCCAGCTCCCGCAGCCGCGTCTCCAGCGCCGCGAACGCCTGTGACGCCGCCTCGGGCCGGTCGGTGCCCGCGATCGCGGTGAGGGCCTCGTCCAGCGCCACCAGGCTCCGGGCGAACGCCTCCGCTGTGCCGCTCACATGCCGCTCGGGCTCGTCGTAGCCGACGAGGACCCCGCGCACGGCGCCGTCCGGGGCGAGGCAGATCTCGTACCCCCGGTCGGTGCCCAGGCGCAGGTACTCCCGCGCCCGCTCGGGCACCTCCGCTTCCAATGCGTCGGCGAAGGCGGCCAGGGTCTCCGGTTCCTCGGGCGACGTGGCGAAGTACGGACCCACCTGCAGGGGCACCACCACCTCGGGCACCCCCGCGAACCGCCGCACCCCGCCGTCGCCGAACCGGGCCACCACGCTTGCCGTCACCTCTGGGCGGCCGTCCATTGCCTGTCGTCTCCTTCTCCTGGTCCTCCGGCGCCGCCCTAGCCGGCCGCGCCGTCGAAACCCTTCGAGGCGTCCTGGAGGAACAGGGACCACGGGCTGTTCTCGTGTCCGAACGCCATGGGCTCCAGCGGACGCAGTTCTGCGAGGAGCCGGTCCGCCGCCCCCCGCGGGTCCCAACGCGCCGCCCGCACGACGGCGTCCGGGAACTGGGGGTCGTAGGCCGGGCGTTCGCGTTCGGCGGCGCAGAGGAAGTACGCGAGCGAATGCAGGTCCTCGTGGAGGGGGAACACCTCCGGCTCCGCCTCGGGCAGTGCCCAGACCCGCCCGGACGCCCCGTCCAGGACCACGTGGTCGTAGTGCAGCTGGGCCAGGTACAGGAAGCCCGCGGCGCCCGGAGGGGCGTCGTCGCCCAGGTGCCAGTCGTGGATGGTCGTCATGTGCGTCGGGAAGTCCGGGTCCAGCACGAACACGCCGCTCTCCTGGAGGGGCAGGCCGATGTCCCGCAGGAACTCCCGCGAAGGCTCGTGGGTGATCAGGGACATCGCCGGGTCGTCCAGGGTGACCAGCTCACCGGGAGGGAAGACGGACTCCAGCAGGGCGCGTGTCACCGTCGGTGGCATGATCCCCTCTCCTGCACGTCATGGGTGTGGGCGGTCGTTCGCGGGCTGCCGATCCTACCGGCGGCCCGCCCGGAGGTCGTCGAGGTAGCCCTTCATGATCGCGTTGCCCCGCTCCTGGGAATCCGCATCGCCGTACTCCACGCTGTGGCTGACGTCGACGTGCGGCATGTACCCCTCCAGCCAGTAGGCGCAGGTGGGCGACTTGTCGTAACACGGCTCGCGCTCCGTGTACATGTGCGTGACGTTTCCGTCCATGCCCCTGTCCATGAACGGTGTCGCCAGGCGCTTCTCCGAGTGGTACGGGCGTTCGCTGTACGTGACGAGGACGAATTCGTGGTCGTTCGCCTCGTCGCGGTAGTGGGCGGCCGCGTAGTTGTTGCTGCTGAAGGTCTCGTCGTCGGTGCCCTGCTTCTCGTACGTCCCGTAGTGGCCCTTCGCGTGGCGGGCCCTGCGGGTGGCGTCCGCGAGGGGAGTGGACGACAGCGGGACCTCGGTGGACTCCTTCTTCTTGGCGGGCTTGCCGCCGGGCAGTTGGCCCACGGTCCGCTTGCCGGGCTTCGGGACGCTGGTCCGGTCCGTGGGGTTGCCGTCGCGGTCCTGCAGGAGCCGTGTGATGCCGGACTTCTTGTCGTCGTCCGTGAGGTCGACGAGTTTGCCCTGGTCGTTCAGGCGCTTGATCTGCCCGTCGGACTCCAGGACGTAGACCGGCTTGCCCCTGCCCGTCTTCTGCAACTGCTGCAGCTCGGTCGCGATGCTGTCGTCGTTGTCGCGGTGGTTCTGGTGCATCTGCTTGAGGCCCTTGCGCATGTCGTTGCGCACATGGCCCACGGCCTTCTCGGCCGCTTCGCCGATGCCGTCCACGATCTTCGTGGCGATCGGCATGATGTGCCCGGCGATCTCGCCGCGGCCGCCGGTGCGGTTCTTGGCGTCGCGGGCCCGGCCTATGTGACCCTTCGACTTGCCGTGCAGGGAGCCGGTGATGCCGTCGAGCTGGGTGTCGATCCGGTCGAAGCTGTCCCCGTCGCTCTGGAAGTGAGTGCCCCCGCCGCCCCCGCCACCGGTGCCCCCGCCGCCACCGCCACCGCCACCGCCGCCTCCGGCGCTGGCGAGGGTGAAGCTGTCGGCCTGCTTCTTGGCGCCGTCGACGCCCTCGCCGAAGCCCTCCTTGCCGGCGTCGGCGGTCCGGCCGAGGTCGACGCCCTTCTGCAGGCCGAGGGCGTTGGAACCGACCTGGATGATCAGGTCGGCGGCCATCGACTCCAGGGCGGCGTAGATCGGGGCGGTGGCGATGGACATCAGCTGGTCGACGACCTGGTTGATGACCTCGCGGAAGATCTTCTTCACGATCATCCGGGTCGCCTGCGTCGCGGCGGCCCCGGCGAAGCTCGACAGCCCGAGCGTGAAGGGGGCGGAGGCGATGGTCGCGACGATCTCGGCTGCCAGGATGCCGAGTTGGACGATCGCCGCGACCTTGGCGACTTCGATCGCGATCGCCACCCCGTCGAGCGCCGTCGCCCCCATCCGCGCGGCCTCGGCGAGATTGGCCAGATGTGTGCCCTTGACCTTGCCCCAGTGCGCCTCGAAGGCGTCCATCGCGGCGCCCGCGTTCGCGCCCAGCAGTTCCTGCACGGCGGTGTGGGCGTCCATGGCGCCGCCGTCGATGTCGTCCGCGAAGTCCCGCAGCGACGTGGCCATCTCGCGGTAGTCGTCCTCGTCGACGTTCGGCCACGCGATGCCGATCAGGTCGAGCACGTACGCCAATTCGTCGGGCAGTACGACACCCACCGCGGACACCCCCGTGTCTCTTCTTGACTGCAGCAGCAGAGATTTTGACGCTACGTGAGAGGCTCCAGTTCCTCAACTGGCCTGGAAATGACGGGATGTCTATCGGACGCGCCACCTGAGCACGTCGTCGTCGCGCACGGTGATCCAGGTGCCGTCCCCCAGGGGAACCGGTTCGGGGCTCACGGCGAAGGGGTACGCGATCTCGGCCGGCGGCTCCAGGGACGTCGCGTCGAGCAGGAGGTGCCGCGACTCCTCCGGCCAGATGTCGTACGCGACCGCCGCGAGCACCCGATGCCGGTCGAGGAATCCCGGGCTGCCGGCGAAGCACAGCTCCGGATCCTCCAGTGCGGTCGCGGTCGCGGCCGCCACGTCCGCCCCGGCCCGGCAGATACCGGACGCGGTCGCCTCGTACCGGGTGAGGAACTCGCCTCCCCGGGTCAGCTTGAGGAAACCCACGCCGTCCAGGCTGTTGCCGGTGAACGGTTCGTCGGCCGGGCCCGCGGGCAGTGCGCGGATGCCGTCGCCCGCATACGAGACCAGGAGGGAGTGCGCGTCGTCCTGCCCCTGCCCCGCCGAGAGGAAGACGACGTCCGAAGGCCCGAGGGACTGCTGGAAACCGTAGGCCGCGGAGCAGGTCGGCAGCACCCTCTCGCCGAGCGGCTCGCCGGAGGCGCCGTCCAGAGCGACGCACAGATCGCCCTCGTACCCGTCCTCCATGAGCCGGCCCGTGACCGTGACCAGGACGACCGCACCGGACGGCGTCACGACGCAGGCCCCACGACCCAGGCCGTCGACCGGCCAGGCGGCGTGGCGGAAGGTCCAGCGCACCGAGCCGTCCGCGGCGAGCGAGGTGACCCGGTCGCTCCCCGCCACGACCAGCCCGTCCGGCGCCGGCGTCGCGTATCCGCGTTCCCCCGGACAGGGCTCGGGGAAAGCCGCGGTCTCGGAGAAGACCCGTGAGGGGTCGTCGGACAGACGACGGACGGTGATCTCGCCGCGGTCGTGCCCGACGAGCCACGTGCCGCCCTGCCGCACCTGGCGCCCGTCCCGCCTCCCGAGGGCGTCCCCGACCCCCGGGCACGTCTCCTGCGCCACCTGTTCCGCGATCACCCTGCCGCCGCGCACCTCGCTACGCCTCCCCGCCGCCCGACCGGGGGCGGACCTCGACTCCCGCCCGCCGCCAGGAGCCGTAGGAGAAGGGGTCGTCGCCGTCGAGCAGGACGACCCATGCGTCGCCGCGCGACCACACCACGGACCGGGACGCGGACTCGGGCACGTGACCCTGCGGCCCGGGCGGTTCAGGTACGCCGAGCCGGGCGCTCAAGCGTCCCGCCATCCGCTCGTACGCGGTCTCGTACTCCTCGGGGCCCGCGTCCGCGTCCCACCCCTCGGGGGTCTCGCCTTCCATGACGTACGCGAACGGCAGCACGATCGAGCAGTCCGCACGGCACTCCGGGTGGTCGCACACCGCGTCGGCGTCGTCCCCGCAGCCCGGGTACTCGCCGAGCTCCAGCCAGTGCCCGCCGATCGGCCAGGCGTCGAGCCAGCCGATGACGAGCTCCCCGCCCGCACCCACGTGGGCCCATCCGTTGCGCACGAACACGTCCTCGAAGACCCGGTAGCTCCAGGGCAGGCCGGCCAGTCCGATGATCCGGTCCAGCAGATCGTCATCGACGTCCCGGAGTCGTACGGCCATGACGGCGAACCTAACGCTTCGGCCGGACGGCGACGCCCGCGCGGCGGTAGGCGCCGTACGACATGGCGTCGTTCCCGTCGAGCAGGATCACGTACGCCTCGCCCCGCGACCAGCGGAGGTGCCGGGTGGCGTCGATGTCCTTGTACGGCCAGGGGCCCGCGGGTTCAGGCTCGCCGAGGCGGTCGCGCAGCAGTGCCGCCACGCGCCGGTACTCGGCGTCGTAGTCCTCCGCCGTCGCCTCGCGCCGCTCGTCGGGACGGCTGTGCCAGGGCCCGAACTCGTTGTCCCACTCGGCCGGGTCGTCCGGGTCGGCGAAGTACGCGAAGGGGTGCAGGACGTAGCTCCCCGCACCGCATCCGGCGTGGGCGCACGCGTCGTCGGGGGAACCGTCGTCCATGCAGCCGGGCCGTTCGCCCAGCTCCAGCCACCAGTCGTCTACGCCCTCCTCACGCCCGGGGAGGAACTGGACCTCCCACCAGCCGATGACCGGCCCCTCCTCCTCGTCCTCCGGGACCTCCCGACCATTGGCCACGAACGCGTCCTCGACCGCCCGGCAGCTCCACGGCAGGTCCGCCAGCGCGATCATCCGGTCCGCGAAAGCCTCGTCGGCGTCGAAGAGTTGTATCGCCATGGCACGCGACCCCAGCGGTCCGGCCTAGGCTGCCCCCATGTCAGGACCGCAAATGCCGCAGATCCGCGCCTTCGTCGCCGCCTTCGCCCGCCGTCAGGCCGCGCGCACCGTCGACCTCCCCGGTGGCTTCGCCGTCCTCGACGACGCCTACGCGTACTCGCACGGCAACAACCACGTGGTCGTGGACGGCGCCGTGGATCCCGAGGCGCTGCCCGCCCTCGCCGACGAGGCGCTGGGCCACCTGAAGCACCGCGCGATCACCGTCCTGGACGACGCCACGGGCACCGCCTGCGCCGCACCCCTGATCCGCGCCGGCTACCACCACTCCGCCGAGCTCGTCATGCTGCACACCGGCCCGGTACCGGACGGCGGCCCTGCGGCGGAAGTGGACCTCGACGCCTTCCGCACCCCCCTCGCCCGGCGCTGGCGCGGCTTCCTCCCGGAGGCCGACGACGAGGTCATCCGCCAGCTCGTCGACCGCCGCGAGGTCCGCCGGCGCGGTGCGGACGTCGTCCGTTTCATCGGCGCGCGGACGCCCGAGGGAGACGTCGCCTCCTGGGCGGACCTCTACATCGACCCCACCGCCGGCACTGCCCAGATCGAGGACCTCATCACCTCCGAGGCCCACCTCGGCCGCGGCCACGCCGACGCCGTCCTGTCCACGGCGCTGCGCCAGGCCGTCGATGCCGGGTGCGCCACCCGCTTCCTCGTCGCCGACGCGGACGACTGGCCCCGGAACTGGTACGCGCGCCGCGGCTTCACGGCCATCGGCCGCTTCCACAGCTTCGGACGCGACTGACAGCGTCGTTCCGTAGTCTTGTGACCACGGAGAGTGCGGGGGTGGGTGCGTATGACCGGCGAGGTGACCCAGCCGCCGATGGCGTGGCGTTACTGCGGCAACCAGGTCAAGCTCTGGCGTGAGCAAGCGGGCGTCACGCGCGAGCAGTTGGCGCGCGAGGCGGCGTACGGCTACGAGACGGTGAAGTCCATGGAGCAGGGCCGCCGCCGGCCCACCACTCGGTTGCTCCAGGTCGCGGACCAACTCTGCGGGGCGGGAGGGAAGCTCACGGCGGCGCAGGAGTTCCTGAAACCGGAGAGGTTCCCCGAGCGCACGCGTGAGTTCATGCAGGCGGAAGCCGAGGCGATCGCGCTGTACGGGTACGAGCCCCTGCTCGTTCCCGGGCTGTTGCAGACCGAGGCGTACGCCCGTGCGCTCATGGGCGACAGCTGTCCGCCGCTCGACGACGAGACGATCGAGGAACGGGTCGCGGCGCGTCTGGAGCGGCAGGAGAAGCTGCGGCGGAAACCCACGGCGTTGTTCGGCTTCGTGCTCTACGAGGCGGCCCTGAGGACGAACGTCGGCGGCCGGGAGGTGATGAAGCGGCAGTTGCAGGGCCTGCTGACCGCGGGCTCACTGCGCAACGTCTCCGTCCAGGTGCTGCCTGCGGACCGTGTCGCATATCCGGCGCTCAGCGGGTCGTTGGTGCTCTTGGAGACGGAGGAACACGAACACCTCGCCTACGTGGAGGCGCAGGAGACCAGCGCCCTCTACACCGACCCGAAGAAGGTCAGCCGGCTGTCGCAGCGTCATGGGACCATCCGCGTGCAGGCCCTCGGCGTCGAGGAGTCGGCACGGTTCATCGGCGAGGTGGCGGAGGCCCTATGAACACCCGGTTGGTGTGGTCCACGTCCAGCTACAGCGACGATCAGGGCGGCAACTGCGTCGAGGTCGCCACCACCCCCCACCGCGTGCACGTCCGGGACAGCAAGGACCCGGACGGCCCCTTCCTCTCCTTCACCCCCGCCGCGTGGACGGAGTTCCTCCGCGGCGTGGGACGGGACGCGGCACCCCCCTCCGAGTAGTGCGCCGCGTCCCGCCGGTCCGTCACGACGCGGTGTCCGCCTCCGCCGCGTCGGGGAGCGCGCCCGCGCGGGCGACGCCCGCGTACCAGTGGGCGCTGGACTTCGGGATGCGCTCCTGCGTCTCGTAGTCGACGTAGACCGCTCCGAAGCGCTTGCTGTACCCGTACGCCCACTCGAAGTTGTCCATCAGGGACCACAGGAAGTAGCCCCGCACGTCGGCGCCGCTGCGCATGGCGCGGTGGACGGCCTCCAGGTGGACGCGCAGGTACTCCACGCGCTCGGGGTCGTGCACGGCGCCGTCGGGACCCACGGAGTCCTCGTAGGCCGCGCCGTTCTCGGTGATGAGCAGCGGCAGGTCGGGGAACTCGCGGTTCATCCGCATCAGCAGGTCGTACAGGCCCGTGGGGTCGACGGACCAGCCCATCGCGGTCCGCTCGCCCGGGGGCTGGTGGAAGGCGACGTCGTCCGCGCCCGGCCAGGGGGAGAACGCGCTGGAGCCGTGGCCGTCGCTGCGCGGACCGTCGACGGAAGCGCCGTCCGACACCAGGGTGGGCGTGTAGTAGTTGATGCCGAGCACGTCCAGCGAGTGGCGCTTGATCGCGGCGAGGTCGCCGTCCTGGACGAAG
The DNA here is from genome assembly GCF_042733315.1 of Streptomyces sp. NPDC059718. Classification (NCBI taxonomy): domain Bacteria; kingdom Bacillati; phylum Actinomycetota; class Actinomycetes; order Kitasatosporales; family Streptomycetaceae; genus Streptomyces; species Streptomyces sp. NPDC059718. Next base: position 25,928 of record NZ_JBHWGA010000012.1, on the reverse strand, counting down.
GACCAGTCGGTCAGGCCGCGGGTGTCCTCGAGCAGGTCCTTCGGGTAGGCGCCCTGGAGCAGGGGGCCGGTGAAGACCCGGTTGCCGACGGCGTCGATGCGGCGTGCGGCGTCCACGTCGGCGGGGGAGCCGGTGAGCGCGCGGACCTGGTGCAGGTTGAGCGTGATGCCGAGCTGGGCGCGGGCCGGGAGGACCGAGCGCAGCGCCTCGGCGGCGCGGCCGTGGCCGAGGTTGAGGTGGTGGGCGGCGCGCAGGGCGGCGACCGGGTCGGTGCGGCCCGGGGCGTGGACGCCGGAGCCGTAGCCGAGGAAGGCGCTGCACCAGGGCTCGTTGAGGGTGGTCCACAGTTGGACGCGGTCACCGAGGGCCTCGGCGACGATCCGCGCGTACTCGCCGAAACGCTCCGCGGTGTCGCGGGCGGGCCAGCCGCCGGCGTCCTCGAGCTCCTGCGGCAGGTCCCAGTGGTAGAGGGTGACGGCCGGCTGGATGCCGTGCTCCAGCAGCTCGTCGGTGAGCGCGCGGTAGAAGTCGAGGCCGCGCTCCACCGCCGGCCCACGGCCGGTGGGCTGGACGCGGGACCAGGAGACGGAGAACCGGTAGGCGCTCAAGCCGAGGTCGGCCATGAGCCGTACGTCGTCACGGAAACGGTGGTAATGGTCGGCGGCCACGTCGCCGCTGTGGCCCTCGAAGACCTTGCCGGGGGTGTGGCTGAAGGTGTCCCAGATCGACGGGGTGCGCCCGTCCTCGGCAGCGGCGCCCTCGATCTGGTACGCGGCGGTGGCCGCGCCCCACAGGAAGCCGGGCGGGAACTGGTGGCCGCTTGCCGCGGCGGTGCCGCTCGCTGCGGGACGGATGTCGGACGCTGTCATACGGGAGCGCTCCCATCGGAACGAGTGAACAAGAGGAAGTAAGGGGGAAGGGGCGCGGCCGTGGCCGGGGGAGGGCTCAGCCCTTGACCGCGCCCTGCATGATGCCGCCGACGATCTGCTTGCCGAAGATCACGAAGACCAGCAGCAGCGGGAGCGTGCCGAGCAGCGCGCCGGCCATGATGACGGACTCGTCGGGGATGTAACCGCGGCCGAGGCTGGTGAGCGCGACCTGCACGGTCGGGTTCTCCTGGGTCAGCGCGATGATCGGCCAGAAGAAGTCGTTCCAGGCCGCGACGAAGGTCAGCATGCCCAGGACCGCCATCGCGGGCCGGGCGGCCGGGAAGACCACGTGCCAGACGATCCGCAGGCTGCTGGCGCCGTCGACGCGGGCGGCCTCGATGATCTCGGTGGGCAGCGCCTGGGAGAGGTACTGCCGCATGAAGAAGACACCGAAGGCGCTGACGAAGGTCGGCAGGATCACCGCCTGGAGGTGGTTCGTCCAGTCCAGGTCCGCGATCCACAGGAACAGCGGCACCACGCTCAGCTGCGGCGGCACCATCATGGTGCCGATGGTCAGCATCAGCAGGAAGTTCTTCATCTTGAACTGCAGCTTGGCGAAGGCGAAGCCGGCGATCGTCGAGAACAGCACCGTGCCGATGGTGATGCTGCCGGCGACGATGGCCGTGTTCAGCAGCGCCGTGCTGAGGTTGGCCTCGGTCCACGCGGTCTGCAGGTTGCTGAAGAGGTTCGAGCCGAACCAGAACGGCGGCGGGGTCTGCGCCAGCCGCGAGTTCGTCCGGGAGGCGGCGATCGCGGTCCACACCAGGGGGAAGAGCGATATCGCCGTGAAGACGATCAGCACGATGTAGGTGAACGGGCCTGCGTGCAGCTGCCGTCCGGCCTTGGGCGCCCCGGGGGTGCGGCGCTTCGCCTTGCGGGGCGCGTCCGCTGCGCCGGCCGCCTGATCCGCCGGGTTGGTCGAGATGGTGGCCATCGTCGTCACCCCTCGTGGTTCTTGCGCAGCCAGCGGGCGACCAGCCCGTTGACGGCGGCGATCAGCAGCAGGATCAGGAACATCGCCCAGGCGATGGCCGAGGCCCGCCCGAGGTGGTAGTTCGTCCAGCCCTGCTCGTACAGGTACAGGCCCAGCGTCTGGAACTGGTGGGAGGAGCCGCCCTTCTCGCCGCCGGGGCCGCCGAAGAGGAACGGCTCGCCGAACAGCTGGGTGGCACCGATCGTCGAGACCACGATCGTGAAGAGGATCGTCGGCCGCAGCATCGGGATGGTCACGTGGCGGAACTGCTGCCAGCGCGAGGCGCCGTCCAGGGCGGCGGACTCGTACAGATCGTGCGGCACGGCCTGCATGGCGGCCAGGTAGATCAAGGTGTTGTAACCGGTCCAGCGCCAGATCACGATCGACGAGACGGCGATCTGCGAGGACCAGGTGCCCGCCCGCCAGTCGATGTGGTTGCTGAACCCGAGGTGCTCCAGCGCCCAGTTGATCATGCCGTAGTCGGTGCCGAACATCAGCGTGAAGACCAGCGTCGCGGCGGCCACCGACGTGGCGTACGGGGTGAGCATCGCGACCCGGAAGAAGGTCGAGCCGCGTAGCTTGTAGTTGAGCAGGTGGGCCAGGCCCAGCGCGATCAGCAGCTGCGGGACGGTCGAGATCACACCGATGGTGAACGTGTTCTTCAGGGCGTTCCAGAAGAACTCGTCCTCCAGCAGACGGGTGTAGTTGTGGAAGCCGACGAACTCGCGCGCGTCGAGGTTGGTCAGCTCCACCCGGTAGAAGGAGGACCAGCCCGTGTAGATCAGCGGGAAGAGGCCGAATGCGGCGAAGAACAGGAAGAAGGGCGAGACGAAGGCGTACGGCATCGCCTTGACGTCCCACCGGTAGCGGCGGCTGCGCCAGCGGCCGCGTCGCTCGTCACGTGCGTCGCGCGGACGGCCGGAGCCGCCGCGCGGGGCCGCGCCCCCCTCGGAGGGGGGCGCGGTCACTGCGGTCATGTCGGAGATCTCCGAAGCCATGCGGGTCACTGGTCCAGTGCGTTGTCGATTTCCTTCTCGGCAGCCGCCCAGCCCTGAGCAGGGGTCTTGCCCTGCTGCTCGACCTGCAGGATGCCGACGTCGGTGATGGCCGTGTAGATCTGCTGGTCCTTCGGACCGATCACCAGGGTCGGGATGCTCTTGGCCGCGTCGGCGAAGATCTGGCCGATCGGCGCGTTGTTGAAGTACTCGTGCTTGGCGTCCTTGACCTCGGGCAGGTCATAGGCGCCCGGGGCGCTCGGGAAGCTCGCCTGCTTGGCGAAGACCTTGGCCTGCTGCGCCGGGGCGGTCAGCCACGCGGCCAGCTTGACGGCCTCTTCCTTGTTCTTGCCGGCCGAGGGCACGCCCACGAAGGAGCCGCCCCAGTTGGCGGGCTTCGGCGCGGCGGCGACGTCCCACTTGCCCTTGCCCGCGTCGCCGGCCTTCTCCTGGATGTAGCCGAGCATCCACGACGGGCAGGGGAGCGAGGCGAAGCGGCCGTTGGCGAAGCCCTGGTCCCAGGCCTTGTCGAACAGCTTCAGCTTGGCCGTCATCTTGCCGGTGGTGGCCTCCATGGCCAGGTCCCAGGCCTCCTTCACGGAGGGGCTGGTCTTGTAGATGACCTTGCCGCTGCTGTCGTAGTAGCGCTCGGAGGCGGAGTTGCTGATCGCCTGGTAGAGACCGGCGGACGAGTCCAGGAACGTGGTGCCCTTGGGCGCGTTCTCGGTGTAGGTCTTGCCCGCATCCAGGTACTTGCTCCAGTCACCGGCCCACAGCTTGCCGACCTCGGCGCGGTCGGTGGGCAGACCCGCCTTCTTGAACAGGTCGGTGCGGTAGCAGATGGCCATCGGGCCGATGTCGGTGCCGAGGCCGATGGTCTTGCCGTCGGAGGTGCTGGCCTGGGCCCACTTCCAGTCGAGGTAGTTCGACTTCTCGACGCCCTCGGCCTTGGAGAGGTCCTCGAACTTCGCCGCCTGGGTGGTGACGATCTCGTTGATGTTGCCGACCTCGATGGCCTGGATGTCGCTCAGGCCGCTGCCGGCGGCGAGGTGGGTGAGGAGCTGCGGGTAGTAGGCGTCGTTCCGCTCGATCACGTTCTCCTTGATCGTGATGTTCGGATGCGCCTTCTCGTACTCCTCGTACAGACCGGCCTGCTTGTAGCCGAAGACACCGAAGGTGCCGACCGTGAGGGTGATCTTGCCCTTGCCGTCACCCTCCGAGCCACCGGCCTTGGCGGGCTCGTCGCTGTCCTTGGAGCAGCCGGCGAGCAGGCTCACTCCGAGCGCGGCCACCGCGGTTATCGCTACGGCAGCGGTACGGCCTCGTGGCCGGGACGACTTCCTTGTCGTGCGCATTCGGGTCCTCCGGGATACGTGCGGGAAGTGTACGTGTTCGCTAGTGTGGGAGCGCTCCCACATGTGATGTGTTGAAGAGTCTCCGTTCCCCGATGAGGTGTCAAGGGAGCAGACGCTCTAAGTTGGCGCAGTTACCACCTCGTGATTGGGAGGCCGCAATGGTGATCGGCGGACGGCGCAGCGGCAGGCCGACGCTCGAAGAGGTCGCCGCGCGGGCCGGAGTGGGCCGGGGCACCGTCTCCCGGGTGATCAATGGATCACCTCGGGTGAGCGACCATGCCAAGGCCGCGGTCGAGGCCGCCATCGCCGAGCTCGGCTACGTCCCCAACCGCGCGGCGCGCGCCCTGGCGGGCAACCGGACGGACGCGATCGCCCTGGTCATCCCGGAGGCCGAGACCAGGCTCTTCGCGGAGCCCTACTTCTCCGACATCATCCGGGGCGTGGGCGCCGAGCTCGCGGACACCGACATGCAGCTGCTGCTCACGCTGCTGCGGACGCCCAAGGAGCGGCAGCGCTTCGCCCAGTACCTCTCCGCCCACCGGGTCGACGGCGTCCTGCTGGCCTCGGTGCACCAGGACGATCCGCTGCCCGACCTGCTGGAGCAGCTGGAGATGCCGACGGTGCTCAGCGGCCGCCGCTCCGACCTGGAGTCGGTGTCCTACGTCGACTCCGACAACGTCGGCGGCGCCCGTTCGGCGGTCGCGCACCTGCTGGGGCTCGGGCGCAGGAGCGTCGCGACCATCACCGGCCCCCTGGACATGTACGTCGCCCGCTGCCGCCTCGACGGCTACCGCCAGGCGGTCGAGGCCGCCGGGCTGGTCCACGACAACGCGCTGGTCGCGGCCGGCGACTTCACCGAGGAGGGCGGCCGCGCCGCGATGCGGGCGCTGCTGGAGCGCCGCCCCGACGTCGACGCGGTCTTCGCGGCCTCGGACGTCATGGCCGGCGGCGCGCTGCAGGTGCTGCGCGAGCGGGGCCGGCGGGTGCCCGACGACGTGGCGCTGATCGGCTTCGACGACTCCGCGATCGCGCGCCACACCGACCCGCCCCTGACCAGCGTGCGGCAGCCGATCGAGGAGATGGGCCGCACCATGGCGCGGGTGCTGCTGGAGGAGATCGCGGCGAGCACCGCCACCCGCCGGCACGTCGTGCTGTCGACCGAACTGGTGCGCCGCGAGTCCGCGTGACCGCCACCCGGAGCCGGGGGCGGGCGCACGGACCCGGAACGGCCCGCCGTGGGGCCGGGGCGCCGGTCGGGCGCGTGGGCGCGTCCCCGCAGGTCCCGGCGTCCCCGCAGGTCCTGGCGCCCCCGCAGGTCCTGGCGCCCCCGCAGGTCCTGGCGCCCCCGCAGGTCCTGGCGCCCCCGTCGGTCCCGTTGGACCGTAGTGCCAAGTGAGGCGTGCGCCCGGAGGAGTTGGCCCGGACGCCGGGGGTGAGCCCCGTCACGTGAGGAGGCTCACGGTGTGACATGGGCCCACGGGGCGCCAACCGCGGCTCTTTGTCACACCCCTCTCCTAAAATCAAGACATGCCACCGACCGTTCTGGACCGCCGCTCCGTCGAAGCCGCCAATGAGGCCATACGGCGGTACGTCGCGGGCCGGCGCACCTGGTCGCGTGCCGAACTGGCCGAGCTGGACCGCCTCCGTGGCATCTGGCAGGCCGCCCGCCAGGGCCAGGGCGACGCCCCGGCCCGCCGCCTTCCGGGCGAGGACTGACACCGCCCCGGCAATGCCGACAGAGGATGTCGGGTATGCCGGGGAGCATGGCGGCATGACGACCAGCTGGACAGACTTCCAGGAAGCACAGCCCGGCCTCGCCGAGGCCGTGCGCACCCGATTCGGCGGCTACAAGCACCACGTCCTCGGCACCCTGCGTGCCGACGGCTCACCCCGGCTCAGCGGCATCGAGGCCGAGTTCCGGCTCGGCGAGCTGTGGCTCGGCATGATGCCCGGCTCCCGCAAGGCCCTCGACCTGCGCCGCGACCCGCGCTTCGCGCTCCACGTCAACCCCGGCCCCGACACCTCCATGGACGGGGGCGACGTGCGGATCTCCGGACGCGCCGTCGAGGTCACCGACCCGGCGGCGATCGCCCGCTTCACCGGCGAGGTGACGGTGCCGGAAGGGCCCTTCCACCTCTTCCGCGCCGACATCGCCGAGGTCGTGCGCACCTACGTCGAGGACCCCGACCTCGTCCTGCAGGTGTGGCGGCCCGGCGGTCCGCTGCGCACCGTGCGCCGCGGCAACGACGAGTCGCCCCCGCGCACGGACGGCTGAGGTGCCGTCAGCCCTCGGGGAAGGGACTGTCCCCGCGCGCCACGGTCGCGAGGAGCCCGGCGAAGTACCGCTGGACCAGCTGGTGGAGCTGGTGGCCGAAGCTGATCCGCGCCACCCCCAGCTCCGCCAGACGGGCCGGTGAGGGCCCGCCCGGCCGGGACAGCACGTTGACCGGGCGGCCGTCCACGGCCTCGACCACGGCCCGGACGGTGGCCTCGTCCAGCGCCCCGATCGGGTAGACGCAGTCCGCGCCCGCCTCCAGGTACGCCCGTGCCCGGCCCGCCGCGTCCGCCAGCCGCTCCGCGGGACCGGCGCCGCCGCGGAGGAAGCAGTCCGTCCGGGCGTTGATCACCAGCTCCGGGGCCGCCGTGCGCAGGGCGGCGATGTACGCCGCCTGCTCCCCGGGGTCGGCCAGCAGCCCCGTACGGTGGTCGGTGTCCTCCAGGTTGCAGCCCACGGCGCCGGTCGCGGCCAGCCGCTCCGCCAGCTCCGCGGGCGGCAGCCCGTAGCCCCGCTCCATGTCGGCCGTCACCGGTACGGGGACGGCCCGGGCGATGCGGGCGACCGCGGCGCACATCTCGTCCACGGGCGTGTCCTCCTGGTCCTCGTAGCCCAGGGTGGGCGCCACGGCCGCGCTTCCGGTGGCGACCGCCGGGAAGCCCGCGTCGGCCACGGCACGCGCCGAAGCGGCGTCCCAGACGTTCGGCAGGACCAGCGGGTGGCCCGGCACGTGCAGGGCGCGGAGTCGGGAGGCGAGGGCCGTACGGGAGGGCTCGGTGCTCATGCCCTCCACGCTACGATCGCGGGCCCGGACTCGCCGAGGGCCATTCACCCGTCGTGCGGCAGGGCCACTTCGGGTGCGCCGGGCGCCGGGGTGCCGCAAGCTGGACGGGTGAGCACCACCCCGATCGTCGTGTCCCCCGTCCAGGCCGGCGACCCGCCCTTCCGCATCGTGCAGATCGACGGGGAACCCGTCGGCATCGCCCATGACCTGCTCGACGTCGTCCGCATCGCCCTCGACGCCGGGCGGGAGCACGTCGACTTCGACGACCCCCAGGCCGTGCGCTGGCTCGGCGGGGGCAAGTACCACTGGGCCCCGTGAGACCCTCCGGACGTCCGGTCCTCCGTACGGTTGCGTAAGATCCACTTCCCGCGATTGGGTGGTCCGCATGACTCGGACCCTCTACCTCTTCGCCGGTGCCGCCCCCTCCGTCTTCGACGTCGCGCGCGTCATCGAGGACGCCCAGGTGCGCGGCTGGGACGTCTGCCTCGGCCTGACGCCCACCGCGGCCCGCTGGCTTGAGCCGAGCCTGGACGGACTGGCCGCGCTGACCGGCCGCCCGGTGCGCCACGAGTACCCGCTGCCCGGCCGGCCCGAGGTCTGGCCCCCGGCCGACGTGATCCTGGTGGCCCCGGCCACCTTCAACACGATCAACGGATGGGCACTGGGCCTGACGGAGACGTTCGTGGCCGGCACCCTCGCCGAGGGCATCGGCAAGCGCGTCCCGATGGTGGCGATGCCGTCCGTGAACGCGGCGCTCATGCAGCACCCGCAGTACGAGCGCTCGCTGGAGACCCTGCGCGCCGCCGGGGTCACGGTGCTCTTCGGCGACGCCGGATCCGGCCCGGAGTACCCCTGGCAGCCGGCGCTCGCCGCCGCCGAGGCGGTCGCGGGCTGACCCGCCCCGCCCGGGGTCCCGAAGGCCCGGGGACGAGGAAGGCCCGGCCTGCTTCCGCGGGCCGGGCCTTCCTCGGTGAGGGTGAGTGACGGGACTCGAACCCGCGGCATCCTGGACCACAACCAGGTGCTCTACCAGCTGAGCTACACCCACCATGACCGGTGATTCCTACTGCTTCCCACCGGCCGAGAAAAAGTGTACAGGGTCCGGAGGGGTGCTCGCTGCCACGTTTTCCGTGGGTCGCTCAGTCCGAGGTTTCCGCAGGCAGGACGTACTTCGCGGCGATCGAGCGCGCCGTGTCGGTGTCCGGTCCGGGCTGGGGCACGAAGACCGCCTCACGGTAGTAGCGCAACTCCGCGATGGACTCGCGGATGTCGGCGAGGGCGCGGTGGTTGCCGTTCTTCTCCGGGCTGGCGAAGTAGGCGCGCGGGTACCAGCGCCGGGACAGCTCCTTGATGGAGGAGACGTCCACGATGCGGTAGTGCAGGTGCTGCTCGAGCGTGGGCATGTCCCGGGCGAGGAAGCCGCGGTCGGTGGAGACCGAGTTCCCGCACAGCGGCGCCTTGCGGGGCTCGGCCACGTACTGGCGGACGTAGTCCAGGACCAGCTTCTCCGCCTCCTCCAGCGTCACCCCGCCGTCGAGCTCCTCCAGCAGGCCGGAGGCGGTGTGCATCGTGCGGACGATCTCCGGCATGCTCTCCAGCGACTCGGCCGGCGGACGGATGACGATGTCCACCCCCTCGCCGAGCACGTTGAGCTCCGAGTCGGTGACGAGCGCCGCCACCTCGATCAGAGCGTCCTGGGCCAGGGAGAGCCCGGTCATCTCGCAGTCGATCCACACCATCCGGTCGTTCATACGTCTCACCCTACGGGGCGATCCCGTGGAGCAGGCATAGTCGCGCTGCGGCTGCGTCCGTCACGGCCGTCCCGGTCGCCGCGCGGCCGCCGGGCGCCGTGCGGCTCGCGGGCGTCGAAACGGCTGCCGGGCTGCTCCGGGATGCGCGTCGCGTAGGGCGGCTCGGCGTCGGTCTTGGCCGTGCCCGGGCCACCGCCGGAACCGGCCTGTCCCGCGATCTGCAGCACCCCGCCGTGACCGCGGTCCGCGGTGGGCACGGGGCTGCGGCGCGGGGCCGGCACCGGGCCGCCGGCCGCCTCGGGGCCGCGCGGTTCCCGGGCGGCGGCGAGCCCGGGGTCCGGGTCGTCCTGCGGGCGTCGGGCCCGGTAGGCGGCCCGGTACGAGGCGGGGGAGGAGCCGAGCTGGCGGCGGAAGTGACCGCGCAGCGCGACGGGCGAGCGGAAGCCGCAGCGCGCGGCGACCTCGTCCACGGAGTAGTCGGAGGTCTCCAGCAGCCGCTGGGCCTGCAGGACGCGCTGGGTGATCAGCCACTGCAGGGGCGCGCTGCCGGTCAGCGTGCGGAAGCGGCGGTCGAAGGTGCGGCGGCTCATGTAGGCACGGGCGGCGAGGGTCTCCACGTCGAACTGCTCGTGCAGGTGCTCCAGCGCCCAGGCGACGACCTCGGCGAGCGGATCGCCGCCGATCTCCTCCGGTAAAGAGCGGTCGAGGTGCCGGGGCTGGCCGCCCCAGTCGCCGCGCCGCGGCGGCACGACCAGCCGGCGGGCGAGCGCGTTGGCGGCCTCGCCGCCGTGGTCGCTGCGTACGACGTGCAGGCACAGGTCGATGCCGGCGGCGGTGCCCGCGCTGGTGAGGACGTCGCCGTCGTCGACGAACAGCTCGCGCGGGTCGACGTGGACGGACGGGTAGCGCTTGGCGAGGGTCGGCGCGTACATCCAGTGCGTGGTGGCCGGGCGGCCGTCCAGCAGCCCCGCGGCGGCGAGCACGAAGGCGCCGGTGCACAGCCCGATGATGCGCGCGCCCTCCTCGTGGGCGCGGCGCAGCGCGTCCAGCGCCTCGGCGGGCGGCGGCTGCGAGATCGAGCGCCAGGCGGGCACGACGACCGTGCCGGCCCGCGACAGCGCCTCCAGCCCGTACGGGGCCGACAACTCCAGCCCGCCGGTGGTGCGCAGCGGGCCGTCCTCACCGGCGCAGACCAGCAGCCGGTAGCGCGGCACGCCCGCGTCCTGGCGGTCGATGCCGAACACGGAGAGCGGGATCGAGCTCTCGAAGATCGGGCCGCCGCTGAACAGCAGTACGGCGACGACCTCCTGACGGCGTCGCGCCGACAACTTCCGCGGTCCGCGGCCCTGTTGGGCGGTGGCGGACGGGCCGGCCGGGCCCGACGGAACGGAGGTGCTCACCGGGACGCCGGACGCTCCCGGGACGTGCGGGAGGCCCGGTGCCCCCGTCGACGCGGACGGTGCGGTGGACATGCCGGCGGCCGACTGGATCTCCGCCATGGTGCCGGTCCTGGACTCCTGTGTCATGGAGCTCAAGCCCCCCTCGGTCGTCTGGTCCTCTCGGTCCTGCACGGGTCCCCCGCCGTTGTCACTCAAGATCGAATCTACTGGTTCCGCTGTACCCGCAGTGGCAAGTTCACCACCTGCCGGTATGTCGACATGACCACGTGGCGTGAAGCATTCGATCACGAAGCGTTCCCCTCGTGAAGTGTGCCTTCCGCGAGGGGAACCGGCGCACAACGCCCGTGCGCCCCCTCATTCCGCTTCCGCCCTGGTGGCGGCGGGGGTTGTGGCACATGATCCCAAGTCCCCCTGCACAGAGGGAAGTTGGCCGAAAATGATGGGAAGTCCTGTACGCACCCCTGGTCAGCGCTCCGTCGTACGCCCCTTGTGTGGCCGGAGAACGAGTGCGCCCCCTGTGCCTCGCACGGCCGGGAGGACGATTCCGGATATGGCCGGAGGCGGACAGCGGGAGAGGGCCGGGCGCGAGGTGACTTGTCCGATTGGCGGCGGGGCGTTGCGCTCGGCGGCCGGCTCCGGCATTCTCCTGGAAACTCCGGGGTAGGGGGACGCTGTGAGGGCACCTGCGCATCTGTGCAGGGGCCCTCAGTCGCCGTACTCTGGAGTCAGCGGGAAGGGCAGCCCCTTACCGGTCGAAATCAGGCCGGTCCCGCGGCCCCCGCACTGTTGTTGTCCGCCCACTCGGCGCTCCCGGCGCCGACCTTGCCGAGAAACCGCATCATGGCCGGTTACGAGCTCCCCGAGCCCGCCGACGGAAAGCCGCTCGCCGAATCGGCGGCGGCTCCGGAGGCGGCCTGCGAGCCGCGCACTTCCTGTGATCCCGCGTTCCGGCACGGCGTGGTCGTCGGTTTCGACGGCTCCGTGTCGAGTGAACGGGCCCTCGCGTACGCCATCGGCATGGCACGCCGGTCCGGTTCGGCGCTGATCATCGTGCACGTCGCCAACCGGCTCCCGGCGACCGTGTGGGCGGGCTGCGAGCCGCCCGTCTTCGTCGACGTCCCCGACCACCGCACCGAGGTGCTCGGCCTGGAACTCGCCTGCGCCGACCACCTGTCGGAGGTCCCGTGGATCCTGGTCGAGCGCGGCGGCGACATCTGCCACGAGCTGGAGGAGGTCGGCCGGGAGTACGAGGCCGACGCCATCGTGGTGGGTGGGACGCACGGGATCATCGGCAAGATCTTCGGGTCGGTCGCCGGACGGCTCGCGCGGCGCGCCCAGCGGCCTGTCGTGGTCATTCCATAACGATTCGGTGCACGCCGCCGTGAATACGGCCTCCGCAGGATTGCTTGTGCCCTTGTGAAGGGTATCTCATCTGCAGTTTCTTCCTTCCCTCGTACACGAAGGGGGCCCGCGGTGGACAACGACGTCTCCACGGCGCGCATGGCAGGAGCCGGCGCTACGGCTCTGGGATATCTGACACTCGGCCTGACGCTGATCGCCTACGGGCTGCTCGGCACCGGCGTATTCGACAACACCGCGGCGGCGGACGCCGCCCGGCTCGCCCTGGTCGTCGGCGGCGTCACGCAATTCGTCGCCGGCATGTGGGAGTTCTACGGTGGCAACGGCTTCACCGGCACCGCCTTCGCCTCACTGGGCGCCTTCTGGGTGACCTGGTCGGCGGGGTCCGGCGCGGGCGCGAGCAAGGAGGTCGCCGGGCTCTTCATGCTCCTGTGGGCGCTGCTGGCGCTCAGCCTGACCATGGCCGCGTGGCAGATGGGCGGCGTGGCGCAGGCGGCCTTCGGGCTGCTGACCGTGGCCATGGCCCTGTCCGGCATCGCGGCACTCGCCTCCAACAGCGGTCTCGGCAAGACGGCCGGCTGGGTCGGCCTCGCGGCCGGCGCGGTCGCCTGGTACGGCGGGACCGCACTGCTCACCAACGCCACGTGGGGCCGGCGCGCCCTCGCCGACGGGTGGCGGCTGGCCATGCCGCACCGCGGGCACGCGGCCTGACGTCCGGGGAGGCAACGGCGAGGCCCCCCGCGCCGAAGGGCGCGGGGGGCCTCGTGCGTGCCGGGGCCGTCGGCTACTCGACCGTCACGGACTTCGCGAGGTTGCGCGGCTTGTCGATGTCCCGGCCCAGGGCCAGCGCCGTGTGGTACGCCAGCAGCTGGAGCGGGATGCCCATCAGGATCGGGTCGAGCTCGTCCTCGTTCTTCGGGACGAGGAGCGTGTGGTCGGCCTTCGCCTGCTCCTGGTGCGCGACCGCCAGGATCCGGCCGCTGCGGGCCTTGATCTCCTCCATCGCGGCGCGGTTCTTCTCCAGCAGCGAGTCGTCCGGGATGATCGCGACCGTCGGCATCGCGGGCTCGATCAGGGCCAGCGGGCCGTGCTTGAGCTCGGAGGCCGGGTACGCCTCGGCGTGGATGTAGGAGATCTCCTTCAGCTTCAGGGACGCCTCCAGCGCGACCGGGTAACCGCGCACCCGGCCGATGAACATCATCGACTTGGCGTCCGCGTATTCGGCCGCCAGCTTCTTGATGTCCTCCTCCTGCGTGAGGATCTCCTGGATCTGCTCGGGCAGCCTGCGCAGGCCTTCGATGATCCGCTTGCCGTCGGCCACCGACAGGTCGCGGATGCGGCCCAGGTGCAGGGCGAGCAGTGCGAAGGCGACGACGGTGTTGGTGAAGCACTTGGTGGAGACGACGCAGACCTCAGGGCCGGCGTGGACGTACATGCCGCCGTCGGTCTCACGGGCGATCGCGGAACCCACCACGTTCACCACGCCGAGGACGCGGGCGCCCTTGCGCTTGAGCTCCTGGACCGCCGCCAGCACGTCGTACGTCTCACCAGACTGCGAGACGGCGATGTAGAGGGTGTCGGGGTCCACGACCGGGTTGCGGTAGCGGAACTCGGAGGCGGGCTCGGAGTCGGCGGGGATACGGGCCAGGCCCTCGATCAGCGAGGCACCGATCATCCCTGCGTGGTACGAGGTGCCGCAGCCGAGGATCTTCACGCGGCGGATGCCGCGGGCCTCGCGGGCGTCGAGGTTCAGGCCGCCCAGGTGCACGGTGGAGAACTTGTCGTCGATCCGGCCGCGCAGCACGCGGTCGACCGCGTCGGGCTGCTCGCTGATCTCCTTGTGCATGTACGTGTCGTGACCGCCCATGTCGTAGGAGGCGGCCTCCCACTCCACGGTCTCGGGGGTGGCCGTGGTGCGGGTGCCCGAGGTCGTGTAGGTGCGGAAGTCGTCGGCCTTCAGGGTGGCCATCTCGCCGTCGTCGAGGGTGACGACCTGGCGGGTGTGGGAGATCAGCGCGGCGACGTCGGAGGCGACGAACATCTCCTTCTCGCCGATGCCGAGGACCACCGGCGAGCCGTTGCGCGCCACGACGATCCGGTCGGGGAAGTCGGCGTGCATGACGGCGATGCCGTACGTGCCCTCGATGACCTTCAGCGCCTCGCGGACCTTCTCCTCCAGGGACTCGGCCTGGGAGCGGGCGACGAGGTGGGTGATGACCTCGGTGTCGGTCTCGGAGGCGAAGACCACGCCGTCGGCCTCCAGCTTGGCGCGCAGCTCGGCGGCGTTGTCGACGATGCCGTTGTGGACGACGGCGACCTTGCCCTCGGTGTCGAGGTGCGGGTGCGCGTTCTCGTCGCTGGGCGCGCCGTGGGTGGCCCAGCGGGTGTGGGCTATGCCGGTGGTACCGGCGAAGCGCTTGGGGACCCGTGCCTCCAGCTCACGGACCCGGCCCTTGGCCTTGACGGCCTTGAGTCCGCCGGACTTGCCGGCGACCACGATGCCCGCGGAGTCGTAACCGCGGTACTCCAGCCGCTGCAGGCCCTCCAGCAGCAGCGGGGCGACATCACGCTTCCCGATGTAGCCGACGATTCCACACATGTTTCCGTCCCTCCCGGTCGCTCGAGGCGGCCCGGTCTCGCTGTCAGCCGTAGACGATGCGGCGCAACTGCCGCAGTGAGTACTCGGGCGGGGTGACCGCCCGGTACGGCAGCTCGGCCGTGATCTGTCCGAAGATCTCCGCGTTCTGCAGACCCTTGGCCTGCAGCTCGCGGTGGCGGCGCCGTACGAAGTCCTCGGCCGTCTCGTCGAAGTACGCCAGGACGTCGAGGACCACCCGGGCGGCCTCACCGCGTTGCAGCGGCGTGGTCCGCACCAGGTGGTCGACGAGGTCGTCATGTGTCGTCCGGCGTTCGAGCACCGGTCGATACTGAGGGAAGGAGGAGGCTGATCGCAAGATTCCTGCCCGATATCGGGCAGGGGAGTGGCGAAAACTACGCCGGAAGGCCGAGCTCGCGTGCGATCAGCATGCGCTGCACCTCGCTGGTGCCCTCGCCGATCTCCAGGATCTTGGAGTCCCGCCACATACGGGCGACCGGGTACTCGTTCATGAAGCCGTAGCCGCCGTGCACCTGGGTGGCCTCGCGGGCGTTGGTGACCGCGATCTCCGAGGAGTAGAGCTTGGCCATCGCCGCCTCCTTCTTGAAAGGCTCCCCGGCGACCAGCCGGGACGCCGCGTCCCGCCAGGCCAGCCGGGCGGTGTGGGCGCGCATCTCCATGTCGGCGAGCTTGAAGGCGACCGCCTGGTTGCTCCCGATCGGGCGGCCGAAGGCGGTGCGCTCCTTGGCGTACGCCACCGACTCGTCCACACAGCCCTGCGCCAGACCGGTGGCCAGCGCCGCGATGGCGATCCGGCCCTCGTCCAGGATGCGCAGGAACTGGGCGTAGCCCCGGCCCCGCTCGCCCAGCAGGTTGGCGGCCGGCACACGGCAGTCGGAGAAGGACAGCTCGCGGGTGTCGGAGGCGTTCCAGCCGACCTTGCTGTACTTCTTCGACACCGTGAAGCCCGGGGTGCCGGAGGGCACGATGATCGAGGAGATCTCCGGGCGGCCGTCCTCCTTGCGGCCGGTGACGGCCGTGACCGTGACCAGCGAGGTGATGTCGGTGCCCGAGTTGGTGATGAAGCTCTTGGTGCCGTTGATCACCCACTCGCCGGTCGCCTCGTCCAGCCGGGCCGTGGTGCGGGTGCCGCCGGCGTCGGAGCCGCAGTCCGGCTCGGTCAGCCCGAACGCGCCCAGCTGCTCGCCGGCGGTCAGCTGCGGCAGCCACTGCCGCTTCTGCTCCTCGGTGCCGAAGCGGAAGACCGGCATGGCGCCGAGCGAGACCCCCGCCTCCAGGGTGATCGCCACGGAGGAGTCCACCCGGGCGAGCTCCTCCAGGGCGATGCAGAGGGCGAAGTAGTCGCCGCCCATGCCGCCGTACTCCTCGGGGAAGGGCAGGCCGAACAGGCCCATGCGGCCCATCTCGCGGATGATCTCGTAGGGGAACTCGTCGTGCTCGTAGAACTCGCCGATCTTCGGCGCGACGACGTCGTGCGCGAACTCCTCCACCGTGCGGCGGAGTTCCTCGTACTCGGCGGGGAGCCGGTGGGCGGTCGTCATGGCTGTGGTCACTCCTGGTGGGAGAGGGCGCGGACGGTACGGGACGGGCTCGGTCGGCCCAATTGCTCCGCCATCCACACGCTGGTGGCGGTGAGGCGGCTGAGGTCGACCCCGGTCTCGACGCCGAGGCCGTCGAGCATCCAGACCAGGTCTTCGGTGGCGAGGTTCCCGGTGGCGCTCTTGGCGTACGGGCAGCCGCCGAGGCCGCCGGCGGAGGCGTCGACGACGCCCACGCCGTGCCGGAGGGCGGCCAGGGTGTTGGACAGTGCCTGGCCGTAGGTGTCGTGGAAGTGGACGGCGAGCCGCTCGACGGGCACGTCCAGGCCGGTCAGGGTGTCGAGCAGCGCCACGACGTGGCCGGGCGTGGCGACGCCGATGGTGTCGCCGAGGCTCAGCTCGTCGCAGCCCAGGTCGTAGAGCCGGCGGGCCACCGCGGCCACCTGCGGGACGGGCACGGCGCCCTCCCACGGGTCGCCGAAGCACATCGACAGGTAGCCGCGCACCCTCGCCCCCGCCTCCTTGGCGGCGGCGACGACCGGCGCGAACATCTCCAGCGACTCGTCGACCGTGCGGTTGAGGTTGGCCTTCGCGAAGGACTCGGTCGCGCTGCCGAAGACGGCGACCTCGCGCACCCCCAGGGCCAGGGCCCGCTCCAGCCCGCGCTGGTTGGGCACCAGCACCGGCAGCCGGACCCCGTCGCCCAGGTCGTCCAGCAGCGGCATCAGCTGCTCGGCGTCGGCGAGCTGGGGCACCCACGTGGGGTGCACGAAGCTGGTCGCCTCGATGGTGGTCAGCCCGGCGTCGGCCAGGCGGTGCACGAACTCCGCCTTGACCTCGGTGGGCACCGTGGCCTTCTCGTTCTGCAGCCCGTCGCGTGCGCCGACCTCGTGGATGCGCACCCGCCGCGGGAGCCCGTCCAGCGGCACGGACATGGGCAGCCCGGGAGTTCGCTCGACGGCCATCACTCGGCCTCCTCCTGGTGCGGGGCGACGACCGCGAGCACCTGGTCCATGGCGACGGTGCTGCCCGGGGTCACGTCGATCTCGGTGACGGTGCCGTCGTGCGGGGCGGTGATGACGTGCTCCATCTTCATCGCCTCCACCACGAGCAGGCTCTGGCCCGCGGTGACCTCGTCGCCCTTGGCGACCTTGACCACGGTCACCGTGCCCGGCATGGGCGCGGCCAGGGTGTCCACCCCACCCGCCCCGGCCGCGCCGCGCAGCGCGGCCTCGACCGGGTCGTACGGCTGCAGGCGCCAGCCGTCGCCGTCCCGGCCCAGCCAGTCGCCGGCGTGGTCGAAGGCGTGCGTGACGCCGTCCCACTCGACGGTGGTCCGCTGCCCGGAGCCGGGGAGCAGCCGGGCGCGCACCGCGGCGGCCTCGTCGATCCGCACCTCGGCCTCCGGGGCGCCGCCGCGGACACGGACCCGCACGGCCTCGCACCCTGGTACCCGCAGCCAGTGGTCGGTCCAGGCGGGCTCCCCGCCGAGCCGCCAGCCGCTCGGCACGGAGAAGGGGTCCCGCCAGCCTCCGCCGGCCGCCGCCGGTTCCAGGGCCGCGTGGCGCAGCAGCGCGGCCGCCGCGTACACCTCGACGGGCACCTCGGAGGGCACCAGGCCCGCCAGCTCCCGGTCGATCAGGCCGGTGTCCATCTCGCCGGAGACGACGTCGGGGTGGGCCAGGAGGCGGCGCAGGAAACCGGTGTTGGTCTCCAGGCCCAGCACGGTCGTCCCGGCGAGGGCGGCCCGCAGCCGGCGCAGCGCCGTCGGGCGGTCGGGGCCGTACGCGATGACCTTGGCGAGCATCGGGTCGTAGGACGTGCCGATCTCGCTGCCCGCACGGAGCCCGGAGTCGACGCGCACGCCCTCGCCGACGGGCTCGTCCAGCGCCAGCACGGTGCCCGCCGACGGCAGGAAGTTGCGCGAGGGCACTTCGGCGCAGATCCGGGCCTCGACGGCGTGCCCGGTCAGGGCGACCTCGTCCTGTCCGAAGGACAGCCGCTCGCCCGCGGCGATCCGCAACTGCCACTCCACCAGATCCAGCCCGGTCACCAGTTCCGTGACGGGGTGCTCGACCTGGAGGCGGGTGTTCATCTCCATGAAGCAGTAGGCGGAGGGGTCGGCGCCCGGGACGATGAACTCCAGGGTGCCCGCGCCGACGTAGCCGCAGGACAGCGCGGCCTGCACGGCGGCGGCGCCCATGGCGGCCCGGGTCGCCTCGTCCAGCAGGACCGAGGGGGCCTCCTCGATCACCTTCTGGTGGCGGCGCTGCAGCGAGCACTCGCGCTCGCCGAGGTGCACCACGTTGCCGTGGCCGTCGGCCAGCACCTGGATCTCGATGTGCCGGGGACGGTCGATCCACCGTTCCACCAGCAGGGTGTCGTCCCCGAAGGAGCCGCGCGCCTCGCGGCGGGCGGCCGCGATCTCCTCGGGGAGCAGGGCCGTGTCGCGCACCAGGCGCATGCCCTTGCCGCCACCGCCCGCGGAGGGCTTCAGCAGCACGGGGGTGCCGATCTCCAGGGCGGCGGCCGTCAGCTGCTCGTCGGTGAGCCCGCTGCCGCTGCTGCCCGGCACCACCGGGACCCCGGCCTCGCGGACGGTCTCCTTGGCGCGGATCTTGTCACCCATGAGCTCGATGGCCCGGGCGGGCGGCCCGATGAAGGCGAGCCCCGCCTCCGCGCAGGCACGGGCGAAGGCGGCGTTCTCGGCGAGGAAACCGTAGCCGGGGTGGACGGCCTGGGCGCCGGTGCGGGCGGCCGCCTCCAGCAGCCGCTCGATCGAAAGGTAGCTCTCGGATGCCGCCGCCGGGCCGATGCGCACGGCGGTGTCGGCTTCGCGGACATGGCGGGCCCCGGCGTCGGCATCGCTGAAGACGGCGACCGAACGGATCCCGAGCCGCCGCAGGGTGCGGATGACGCGGACCGCGATCTCGCCGCGGTTGGCCACCAGGACGGTGTCGAACATCGCTGACATCTGAGTGCTCCCCCTACATCCGGAAGACGCCGAAGCCCGGCGCCTGCGGATCGCGTTGCGGAATCGGCGCGTTGGCGCACGCGGTCAGGGCCAGTCCCAGCACCTGGCGGGTCTGCAGGGGGTCGATGACCCCGTCGTCCCACAGCCGGGCCGTCGCGTAGTAGGCGTTGCCCTGCTCCTCGTACTGGGCGCGGATGGGGGCCTTGAAGCCCTCCTCGTCCTCCGCCGCCCAGGTGTCGCCGGCCGCCTCGATCTGGTCGCGCTTGACGGTGGCCAGCACCGAGGCGGCCTGCTCGCCGCCCATGACGGAGATCTTGGCGTTGGGCCACATCCACAGGAAGCGCGGCGAATAGGCGCGGCCGCACATCGAGTAGTTGCCCGCGCCGTAGGAGCCGCCGATGACCACGGTCAGCTTGGGCACCCGGGTCGTGGCCACCGCGGTGACCATCTTGGCGCCGTGCTTGGCGATCCCGCCCGCCTCGTACTGACGGCCCACCATGAAGCCCGAGATGTTCTGCAGGAAGAGCAGCGGGATGCCGCGCTGGTCGCACAGCTCGATGAAGTGCGCGCCCTTCTGGGCCGATTCGGAGAACAGGATGCCGTTGTTGGCGACGATCCCGACCGGGTGGCCGTGGATCCGGGCGAAGCCGGTGACCAGCGTCGTGCCGTACTCGGCCTTGAACTCCGCGAAGCGGCTGCCGTCGACGAGGCGGGCGATGACCTCGCGGACGTCGTAGGGGGTGCGCGAGTCGACCGGGACCGCGCCGTAGAGCCCGGCCGGGTCGACGGCGGGCTCCTCGACGGGTCCGACCGTCCACGGCAGTGCGCCGCGGGCGGGCAGGGTCGCCACGATGTTCCGCACGATGCGCAGCGCGTGGGCGTCGTCCTCGGCCAGGTGGTCGGTGACGCCGGAGGTGCGGGAGTGCACCTCGCCGCCGCCGAGCTCCTCGGCCGTGACCACCTCGCCGGTGGCGGCCTTCACCAGCGGCGGGCCGCCCAGGAAGATCGTGCCCTGGCCGCGGACGATCACCGCCTCGTCGCTCATCGCGGGGACGTAGGCGCCGCCCGCCGTGCAGGAGCCGAGGACGGCGGCGACCTGCGGGATGCCGCGCGCGGACAGGGTGGCCTGGTTGAAGAAGATCCGCCCGAAGTGGTCGCGGTCGGGGAAGACCTCGTCCTGCTTCGGCAGGAAGGCGCCGCCGGAGTCGACCAGGTAGACGCACGGCAGCCGGTTGTCCAGGGCGATCTCCTGGGCGCGCAGGTGCTTCTTGACCGTCATCGGGTAGTACGTGCCGCCCTTGACGGTGGCGTCGTTGGCGACGATCACGACCTCGCGGCCGGAGACCCGGCCGATCCCGGCGACGACGCCGGCGGCCGGTGCCTGGCCTTCGTACATCCCGTCGGCGGCCAGCGGGGCGAGCTCCAGGAAGGGCGATCCGGGGTCGAGCAGCCCGTCCACGCGGTCGCGGGGGAGCAGCTTGCCGCGCGCGGTGTGCCGGGCGCGGGCCTTCTCGCCGCCGCCGAGCGCGGCGGCGGCGAGCTTCTCGCGCAGCCGCGCGGACAGCTCGGCGTGCGCCTTCTCGTTGGCGCGGTAGGCCTCGCTCGCCGGATCCGCGGCGCTGGCGAGGACGGGTGCTTCCATGTCACGGGCCCCCGGAGGAGTTAGCGGTCGTTAACGTGTTGTCGACCACGTTAGCGGTCGTTAACACGGCTGTCTAGAATGGTAGGACGATGAGATCGCGGGGGCATCCGCAGACCGGACGCCTCGCGGAAAGGTGCGGTGTGGAGCCCACGAGGACGGCGGCCAAGGCGGCCAGCGGCAGGCGTGACCAGATCCTGAGGGAGGCCGCGCGGCTCTTCGCCGAGCGCGGGTTCCACGGGGTCGGCGTGGACGAGATAGGGGCGGCCGTCGGCATCAGCGGTCCCGGGCTGTACCGGCACTTCGCGGGCAAGGACGCGATGCTCGCCGAGCTGCTCGTCGGGATCAGCGGCCGGCTGCACTCCGCGGGCCGCATGCGGGTGGCCGAGGCCGACGGCGCGGCCGCCGCGCTGGACGCCCTGGTCCGCGGGCACATCGACTTCGCCCTGGACGACCGGGCGCTGATCACCCTCCACGACCGCGAACTGGACCGGCTCCGCGACTCCGACCGCAAGCTCGTGCGCCAGCTGCAGCGCCAGTACGTCGAGCAGTGGGTCACGGTCGTCCGCGAGGTCCACCCGGGGGCGGCCGAGCCCGAGGTCCGCGCGGCCGTGCACGCCGTCTTCGGCCTGCTCAACTCCACCCCGCACCTCGGCCCGCACGGGGGGCTGCCCGGCCGCGCGGCGACCGCCGTGCTGCTGCACCGGCTGGCCCTGGGCGCCTTCGCCGCTCTGGACAGCGCGCACAACCGGGAAGTAACTTACTGAGCGCTTGCTTATCGCCCAGTGTGCAGAGGAGGCGCCAAGTGCGTCGCACGGTATTCAACGAGGACCACGAGGCCTTCCGGGAGACGATCCGGGACTTCATCGCCAACGAGGTCGTGCCCGTCTACCCCGAGTGGGAGGAGGCGGGGTACCCGCCCCGCGACTTCTACCGGCGCCTGGGCGAGCTGGGCATCTTCGGCATCGAGGTGCCCGAGGAGTACGGCGGCGCCGGCATCACGGGCTGGAAGTTCAGCGCCGTGGTGACCGAGGAGTGCGCCCGCGCCGGCGTCAGCTTCGGCAGCAGCGGCGTGCACACCGGCCTGGTGCTCCCGTACCTCCTCGAGTTCGCCAACGAGGAGCAGAAGAAGCGCTGGCTGCCCGACTTCATCAGCGGCGACATGATGACCGCCATCGCCATGACCGAGCCCGGCACCGGCTCCGACCTGGCCGGCATGACCACCACCGCGAAGCTCTCCGAGGACGGCACCCACTACGTCCTCAACGGCGCCAAGACCTTCATCACCGGCGGCGTGGTCGCCGACCGCGTGCTGGTCGTCTGCCGCACCTCGCCGGCCACCCCGGAGGACCGCCGCCGCGGTCTGTCGATCCTCGCGGTCGACACCACGAGCGAGGGCTACGCCGTCGGCCGCAAGCTGGAGAAGATCGGCCTGCGCACCTCCGACACCGCGGAGCTGTCCTTCAGCGACGTCAAGGTCCCCGTCGAGGACCTGCTCGGCGAGGAGGGCAAGGCCTTCTCCTACCTCGCCCACAACCTGCCGGTCGAGCGCCTCGCGATCGCCTTCGGCTCCTACGCCCAGGCCGACGCCGCCGTCCGCTTCGCGGCCCAGTACGTGCGCGACCGCAAGGTCTTCGGCAAGAGCGTCGCCGAGTTCCAGAACACCAAGTTCGTGCTCGCCGAGTGCGCCTCAGACGTCGACGCCATGCAGGCCGTCGTCGACCGCGCCCTGGAGGCCCACGAGCTCGGCGACTTCACCGCCGCCGACGCCGCGCGCGCCAAGCTCTTCTGCACCGAGACCGCGGCCAAGGTCATCGACCGCTGCCTCCAGCTGCACGGTGGCTACGGCTACATGCTGGAGTACCCGATCGCCCGCCTGTACGCGGACAACCGCGTGCACCGTATCTACGGCGGCACCAGCGAGGTCATGAAGTCGATCATCGCCAAGTCGATGGGGCTGTGACCGGACGGTCCGCCGACCCCGAGAGACACACGTGACCAACCACGCACTGCAGTCCCTGCTCGACCTCCTCGACCTCGAGCGGATCGAGCAGGACATCTTCCGCGGCGCCAGCCGCCCCGCCGTCGTCCCCCGCGTCTTCGGGGGCCAGGTCGCCGCACAGGCGCTGGTCGCGGCGGGGCGCACGGTCCCGGAGGGACGCGACGCCCACTCCCTGCACGCCTACTTCCTGCGCATGGGCGACCCGGGCGCGCCGATCGTCTACCAGGTCGACCGCATCCGCGACGGCCGCTCCTTCACCACCCGCCGGGTGGTCGCGGTGCAGCACGGGCAGCCGATCTTCCACCTGTCCGCGTCCTTCCAGACGTACGAGGACGGGCTGGAGCACCAGGAGCCGATGCCGCCGGCACCCGACCCGGAGAGCCTGCCCACCGGCGAGGAACTGCTGCGGCCGCACAGGGACCGGTTCCCCGACCCCTCGGTCGTGGACCGCCTCCTGGAGGCCCGCGCCGCCGTCGACCTGCGCTACGTCGACGCCCCGCCCTTCCTCGCCGCCGGGGCCGGGCCGCGTGAGCCCCGCTCCCAGGTGTGGTTCCGCACCAACGGGAAGCTCGCCGACGACCCGCTGCTCCACGTCTGCCTCGCCACCTATGTGTCGGACATGACGCTGCTGGACTCCGTGCTGCTCGCCCACGGGCGCGGCGGCTGGGCGGTGGGCGACGTGGTGGGCGCCAGCCTGGACCACGCCATGTGGTTCCACCGGCCGTTCCGCGCCGACGAATGGCTGCTGTACGACCAGCAGAGCCCCTCCGCCTCCGGCGGGCGCGGGCTCGGCACCGCGCGCATCTACACCCAGGACGGGCGGCTCGCCGTCTCCGTCATCCAGGAGGGCGTGGTCCGCGTACCGCGGGACTGAGCCGCCGGGTCACCGTCACCGGTCCGCGTCCAGCGGCAGTGTCGCCCGCACCAGGAAGCCGCCGTCCGGCTCCGGACCCGCGTCCAGGGTGCCGCCCAGCTGGGCTGCGCGCTCACGCAGCCCGGTGAGGCCGTGACCGCCGGACGGCAGCGCCGGGCCGGGCGCGTCCCCGCCGCACGGCGCGTTGCGCACCGCGACGTGCAGCGCGCCGGCGGCGAGCCGTACGGTCACCTCGGTGCGCGCGCCGGGAGCGTGCTTGCGCACGTTGGTCAGGGCCTCCTGCACGGTGCGGTACGCCGCGTGCTGCACCGGCGGCGGGCACCCGGGCCGGCCCAGGGCGGTCAGGTCGCCGTGCACCTGCGGCCCGGCCGCGGCGAGGAGCGTGGGCAGTTCCGCCAGGCCCGGGCCGGCGTCCTCGCCGCCCACCGCCACCGGCATCCGCAACAGCCCCACCATGTGCCGCAGTTCGTCCAGGGCGTCGCGGCTGAGCTGCCGCACCGTACCGGCCGCGGCCCGCGCCTCCTCGCCCCGGGCGGTCGCCTCCAGGGCGCCCGACTGCACGGCGATCAGACTGATGTGGTGGGCCACGGTGTCGTGCATCTCCCGCGCGAGCCGGGTGCGCTCGCGCACCACCGCCCGTTCCGCGGCCAGCCGGCGTTCCCGCTCCCGGCTCTCCGCCAGCTCGGCGAGCCGCGCCGCGAGTTCACGGCGTGAGGCGGCGAGCAGCCCCAGCGCCGTCGGGGCCACGGCCAGCAGCGCCGACAGCAGCACCGCGAGCACGGTCGCCGCGGGGGCCCAGTCGACTTCCCCGATCCACGGCCAGGGGAAGAACGACACAAAGGCGACGGCTGCCGCGCTGCCCAGCGTCACCACCATGGGCGGCGGGATCCGTCTCCGGCCGGGGAGCGGCGGTCCACGCCGCAGCAGCCGCCGGGCGCGGGCCACGGTCAGGGCGGCGCCGTCGGCGGCGATCGTGTACAGCGCGGCCATGGGGGCCAGCCACACATAGCCCAGCGACAGGGCGGGCAGCGTCGCCAGCAGCACCGTCAACGGCAGCCGTCGGCGCAGCGCGAGGGCGCCGGCGGCCACGTACGCCGCCGACAGCGCGAGGGGACCGCCCAGGGAACGGGTCGCCCAGGCCTCGGTCGCCGCGACGGCGACCAGGCACCCGTCGACGGCGGCCCGGGGGAGTCTCACGCGGCGCTCCCCGGCGAGAGCCCGGCCCGGTGCGCCAGGATCGCCAGCGACACCCGGTTCGGCGCGTCGAGCTTGCGCAGCAGGGCGCGGACGTGGTCCTTCACCGTGGCGACGGTGATGTGCAGCCGCTCGGCGATCTCCAGGTTCGACAGGCCCCCCGCGACCAGCAGCAGCACCTCCCGCTCCCGTCCGGTCAGCCGGTCCAGGGGCGCCCCGGCGGGGTCGGCCTCCTGCGCGTCGGCCGTGCCCAGGTAGCCGTCGACCACGGCGCGGCTGACGGTGGGCGTGAAGACCGTCCCGCCGGAGGCGAGCACGCGGACCGCGTCAATGAGGGTGGCGACCGCCGTGTCCTTGAGCAGGAAGCCGGTCGCGCCCGCGCGCATGGCGGCGGTGATGTGGGCGCTGGTGTCGAATCCGGTGAGCATCGCGACGGCCGGCGGATCGGGCAGCGCCCGTACGGCCCGCAGCACGGTCAGCCCGTCGGGTTCCGGCATCACCGTGTCCAGGAGCACCAGGTCGGGCTTGCGCGCGCGGACGGCGGCCAGTGCCGCGCGGCTGTCGCAGTCCGCGACCACCCCGATGTCGCCCGCGGACTCCAGGATGCGCCGCAGGGCGGTCCTCACCAGTGTCTCGTCGTCGACGATCACGACCCGTATCACGATCCCGCGCCTTTCTCCGGACGGCCTTCCACTCCACCCGAGGGTGGACTGCGAACTCCATCCCGGGGTTGATCCACCGGCGGCGCCGGACCGGAAGAATCGACGGCGATCGTAACGAGCACGCCGCCGGGTCGCATGACCGGTCGGCCGTGCCCGTCGGTCGACGGGGGAAACGGGGGCCCACGGGGGAAAACGGGGGCCCACGGGGAACGGGGGTTCTCATGTCGCGGACCAAGGGCGGGGGCGAAGGCCCCGGCCTGTCGACATCGGGCCCCGGGCCGCGGCATGGACGGCGGCCCGGGGCCCGTCGGGAGTAGCGGGGGCCGGCCCCCCCGGGGGGGGGGCCCCCGGGGATCGGGGGGGGGGGGGGGCGCCCCGGCGCGGCCGTGGGGGGGGTGGTGGGGGTGTTGGGGGGGGGGGGGGTGGTGGTGGGGGCCGGGGTCTCCGCGGCGGGGCTCGTGCTGCTGGCTGACGTAGACCCCCCCGCCGCCCCGCCCCGGCCGCCCCCCCCCGGGGTTGTGGTGGGGGGGGCCCCAGACCCCCCCCAACCCCCCCAAACCCCCCACCAACAAAAACAAGAAACGGTCGGCGAGGACCAACAACCAAT